>NZ_JARAVK010000083.1:0-36346 GCF_033792765.1 Streptomyces sp. PA03-6a
GAAACCGGCCTTGACCAGCGCCGCCGTACCACCGCACAGCACCGCCTGCTCACCGAACAGGTCGGTCTCGGTCTCCTCGGTGAACGTCGTCTTGATGACGCCCGCGCGGGTGCCGCCGATCGCCTTGGCGTAGGACAGCGCCAGCGCGAAGCCGTTGCCGGTCGCGTCCTGCTCCACGGCCGCGATGCACGGCACGCCGCGGCCCTCCTCGTACTGACGGCGCACCAGGTGACCCGGGCCCTTGGGCGCCACCATGCACACGTCGACACCGGCCGGGGGCTTGATGAAGCCGTAACGGATGTTCAGGCCGTGACCGAAGAACAGCGCGTCACCGTCCTTCAGGTTGTCCCTGACGGACTCCTCGTACACCCGCGCCTGGATCGGGTCCGGGACCAGGATCATGATGACGTCGGCCTCGGCCGCGGCCTCCGCGGGGGTCACCACGCGCAGGCCCTGCTCCTCGGCCTTCGCCTTGGACGTGGAGCCCTCGTGCAGGCCGACCCGCACGTCCACACCCGAGTCGCGCAGCGACAGCGCGTGCGCGTGCCCCTGGCTCCCGTAGCCGATGACCGCGACCCTGCGGCCCTGGATGACGGACAGGTCCGCATCGTCGTCGTAGAACAGCTCAGCCACAGGTGAAGCCTTTCCATGCCGCAAGCCTCCGTGTCGCATCGAGGAGGCCCGCTTGAAGGGTGTTGATGTTCGTCCGCTCGCAGCGCACTCGCAGGTCGAATCTACGGGGAGAGCCTGCGCCTCCAGTGACGGGGCGGCGGCCACGGGATGGCGGCAGGGCGGCGAAGGCGTGTCCGCCGACCGCTCCACGGCGACCCGGCTCCAGACGACCGGTCGCCTTCCATGCTTCGCGGGCGAGGGACCGGCACTCCCGGACCACGGGGCCCGGACCGGCAACGATCACCGGTCCGGGCCCCGTTGGGCTCCGCCACATCAGAAGGGCCCCGACAGGGGCCGGGCATGCACCCGCTAGAGCGCCTTGAGCAGGCGTTCCGCCAGGACGGCCGCGGAGGCGGGGTTCTGGCCCGTGAACAGGTTCCGGTCCACCACCGTGTAGGGCTTCCACATCTCGCCCTTGGTGAACTCGACACCCATGTCGATGAGTTCGGACTCCACCAGCCACCGCGCGCGCTTGGCGAGGCCGACCGCGTCCTCCTCCTCATTGGTGAACGCCGTGACCCGGTAGCCCGCGAACGGGGACTTCCCGTGGATCCTGGTCGCCAGCATCGCCGCGGGGGCGTGGCAGACGACCGCGAGGGGCTTGCCGGAGGCGAGCGCCGCGGTCAGCAGCCGGCCGGCGTCGGGGTCGACGGACAGGTCCTCCATGGGCCCGTGGCCGCCCGGGAAGTAGACGGCGTCGTAGTCCTCCACGCGGGCGTTCGCCAGGTGGATGGGCCGCCGCATCACCTCCGCGGAGCGGATGATCTCCTCCAGGTCGAGGGCGATCTGCGCGCTGCCGGCCATGTCGGGACGCAGGCTCATCATGTCCACGGTCGGGATCACCGCGCCCGGAGTGGCGACCGTGATCTCGTGGCCGGCCTCGCTGAGCGCCTTGTACGGGGCCGCGAACTCCTCGGCCCAGTAACCCGTCGCGTGCCTGGTGCCGTCCTTGAGCGTCCAGTACGACGCCCCGGTCAGAACGAAGAGCAGCTTCGCCATCGGACCATCGCCTCCCTGTCGGTATCCGACACGGTTAGGGGCCATGTGTTACTTAAAGCATGATGCGCCCCCAGCAGGTCCGCCAGGCATGGTCTTCGCGCGGCGCCGGATGCCCGGCTGACCTGCGCCTTCGGTGAGCGGCGCACACCGCCCTCACCTCAGGAGCCGGGCGACCTCCGCAGGGTGGGCGAGGTGCGGGAAATGGCCGCTGCCGGGGAGGACGGTGACCGTGACGCCGGGCAGGGCCTTGCGGAGCCAGCTGAGGTGGTCCGGGTCGGGTTCGGCGCCGGTGACGTAGTGGTACGGCGTGTCCCGGGACGCGATGCGTTCCAGGCGGGCGGCGTTCCGCTCCTCCAGCAGCGCGGGCGGGGTGGTCAGCAACTCGTCCCAGTAGGCCAGCAGCAGTTCACGCGCGGGCGGCGCGTCGGGCCGGGCGAGGGCGCGGGCCTCCGGCGGCAGGCCGTCGATGCCCATGCGGCCGAGCAGGCCGGTCCAGATCGTGCCGTGGTCCGGGCCGCGCAGCACGTCCGCGTTGTGCTGCAGCAGGTCGGCGAAGCCGCCGACGCGCAGCGGCTGGTCGATGTTGACCACGCCCCGCACCGGATGGGTCGCGGCGTAGGCGGTGGCGATGGCACCGCCGATGGAGTGCCCCACCACGACCGGCCGGGTCAGGCCCGCCTCGGTGACCGCCTGGTGCACCACGGCGGCGACGTCGTCCAGCCCGTGCCGGTCCAGCGGCGGCGACTGCCCGTGTCCCGGCAGGTCGACGGCGAGGACGCTCCGCCCCGGGTCGGCGATCTCCAGCTCCCGCAGGAGCGGGCCCCACCGGTGACGGTCGTAACTCAGGCCGTGCAGCAGGACGAGCGGCGGTCGGCCGTCCGGCTCGCCGCGGCGCTCCGCCCGCAGACCCGCGTACGTCAGAGGCGCTTCGCCGGTGCTCATGTGGTGTGTCCTTCCTGTGGTGCGTGCCGTGCACAACAGGAGGCGTAACCCCGCGGGGAACGATCCGTTCGTGACCGGCGTCACACCTGCCAGCGCCCGGGGCCGCCGGGGCCCGGCTGGTAGCGCATGAGGCGGCCCGTGCGCAGGGACGCCCGCAGATGGGCGCCGGCGAGCGGCGCGGCGGCCTCGATGCGCCGGACGGTCCCCCACAGCGCCCGTGTGGCGCCGACCCGGGCCCGTTCCGCCGCGTCGCCGTGGGCACGGGGGCGGCCGCCGAGGCCGGTCGCGCGCCGGAGTTCCGCGAGGAGCGCCCGGCGCTCGGCCTGCACGGCCGCGGCGGCGTCCACGTCACCGGCCCGGTCGGCGGCGTCGAGCCGGTCGTCGAGCACGGCGAGCCGTCGGCGGTAGGAGGCGCGTGCCGTGTCGTCCAGCAACGGGTCGGCCGCCGGGGCCGCGAGCCCGAAGCCGCCCGCCACGAGATCGAGCGCGGGGATCTCCTGGCCGGGCGACGCCAGCAGCGTGCGCAGGTAACGGGGTCCGCGCCCGTCGGGCACCCGGGCCGTCTCGCCGCCGGCCTCCAGTCGCCAGTCACGCCCGTCGAGCACCCAGCGCCACCGGCCGTCCGGCGGACCGGCTGCGCGGAGGGTGGAAAGGAGACCGTCCATGCCGAGCCGCTCCGCGATCGACCGGGCCTGCGCCACGTCCTCCGCCGCCCTTTCCCGGTCCTCTGGGCCGTCGCGCCGGGTGCGGACCTCCGCGCGTGCCGCCAGGGTGCGCGCGAGCCAGGGGAGGGCGCCGGTACTACGGGACAGCTCGGCTGCCGCGTCCAGGTGGCCGAGGGCGGCGTCCGGCCGGTCCAGGCGCGCCGCCAGCCGCCCCAGGTAGTCGTCGACGGGTCCGGTGACGGTGTTGGCGCCGCCCCACACCACCAGCCGTCCCTGGTAGGGCAGCAGCGCGTCGTACAGTGCGGCGGCCGCCGCCGGGCCACCGGTCCGCGAGGCGACGACCGCGAGGTCGGCCAGCGCGCCGATCCACCGCGGGCCGGTGCCCGCGAGCACCGACGGCAGCAGCCGTTCCAGTTCCAGACCGGCCTCGACCTCGCGTCCCGACTCCAGCATCGCCCGGGCCGCCGTTGCCTCGAAGAAGTGCCCGGGCAGTCGGCGCGCCATCCGCTGCCAGGGCTCGACCGGGGTCTCGGCGCCGCCCCGTACGACGGCCAGCTGGTGGCGCACCGAACCGGCCAGCCGCTCGGTGTCGCTCACCCTCGCCTTGTGCCCGGCGACGAGGATCCGGTCCGCGAGTTCCCCGGCCTCCTCGAACCGGCCCCGGGCCGTGGCGAGCATCGCCCGCCGGGCGAGCGCCACCACGTGGGCGTCGGTGTGGCCGGCCTGTTCCGCGGCGCCGACGTACACGGCGAGCGCGGCCTCGGCGGCCGTCAGGTCCCCGGTCTCGGTGTACGCCACGAAGCGCCAGAACAGGCCGCGGCACTCGGCCGCCGCGTCCCCCGCCCGGCGGGCCTGAGCGACGATCTCCCCGGCGGTGGCCAGGCGTTCGGCGGTGGCGGCCGGGTCCCACAGCGCGTGCAGCCGGCTGTCGAGGACCTCGGCGACCGTGCCCGGGTCGCCGGATGCGCGGGCCAGGCCAAGCGCCGTGTCCGCCAGGTCACGACGGCGCGCCAGGGCCGTGGTGTCGGCCAGCAGCTCGCGCGCGAGCCGGGCCAGCACCCGGGCGCGGACCGCAGGGGCGACCGGTCGCCCGGCGGCCTCCTCCAGCAACCGGACGAGTCCGAGGTCGAGTTCGAGGAACTGGGCCCGCGACGGGGCGACCAGCGCGAGGTGCACGGCCGGGTCGGCGTCCCCGGGCAGGCCCTTCAGCCCTTCGGCCAGGGAGAGCGCGGGACCGGGCAGCCCGCCGGAGACCAGCCACAGGGCGTGGACGGCGTCGGGCGGCAGCCCGGGCACGAGCGCGGCGAACCGCGCGCCCGACAGTCCGCCCAGCCTCAACTCGGTCCCGTCCCCGGAGTACTCACGGGCGGCGACCAGCAGTGCGCGCGGTCCCGGGGGCGCGCCGGACCCGGGCAGGTCCTCGGCCGTGCCCTCGTCGGCCAGCAGCAGAACGGGCTCCGCCAGCGGCGGGACGGCGGACGCGGGGAGCGTGCGGTCCCCGGTGTGCTCGACCCGGATGCCGCGCTCGACGGCCAGTTCCGCCGCGGCGGCCAGCAGCGCGGTCTTGCCCGCCCCCGGCGGCCCGGTGACGACCAGGCGTTCGCCGACGCCGGCACGCAGCCGGTCGAGGAGGGCCCCGATCGCGGAAAGCTCCTGGTCACGGCCGATGAGGGACACGCCTCAGCCTAACCGGCACCGCCTGGAACCCCCGCGGTGCCTGCCCCGGCCCAGCTCGCCCCGACCCGGCCGGAGGCCCGAGGCCGCCGCGCGCACCCGCGTTCGCCGCAGCAGCCGCGGTGTACGGTGCCTCGACGAGGGGTGCGAGGGTGGATCACGAGTGGGACGATGACACCGCATACCGCCGTGCCGTCGGCCGCGCCTGGGTCATGGTCGCGATCGCCGGTGGCTGCTCCTTGGTGGTCGTGGGATTCGTTGCCATCGTCGTGCTCGGCCTGAACGTGTTCCTCTTCCTCGTGGACGCTCTCAGCGGGTAGGACCCGACCGGTCCCGTGCAGCCGGGGGGGGCGTCTACGGAGTGACGATCGCGAAGTCCGGGTCGGGTTCGACGAGGTGCGCCATGAGTTCGGCGAGCTTGCCGGGGTCGCCCGACACCTGGATGCCGGCTCGGGCCGCCAGGTCGGCTGCCGGCAGGGTTCCCAGGAGGACGGCCCGCAGATCGGCTTCGGGGAGGGTGACCGCCAGGTCGGGTTCGGTGGCGGCGGGGCCCTCGCCCGGCACGTGGGTGAGCACGCCGTTGTGCAGGCGCCAGGTGATCGGCTCCGAGCCGTGGACGTTCCAGCGGATGGTGATGTCCGCGTCCCAGCCGGCGGGGCCGTCGACGCGGATGGCGAGGGAGTCGAAGAGCTGGTCGAGGGAGAGCGCGGAGATCACGTCGGGCGACGCGGTGACGGTGGGCGTGCCGACCGGGCCGTGGCGCAGTTCGAGGGCGCCGGTGAGGAAGAAGTTGCGCCACGTCCCGTTCTCGCTGCCGTAGCCGAGCTGGGTGAGGGCGTCCGCCTGCAGCTCCCGCGCTTCGGTGTTTCCGGGGTCGGCGAACAGCACGTGGTTGACGACCTGGGCCACCCAGCGGAAGTCGCCGTCCGCGTAGGACCGGCGGGCGCGCCGCAGGACCTCGTCGGCGCCTCCCATGAACTCCACGTAGCGGGTGGCGGCCTCGGTGGGCGGGTGTTCCCACAGGTGGGCGGGGTTGCCGTCGAACCATCCCAGGTACCGCTGGTAGATCGCCTTGACGTTGTGGCTGACGGAGCCGTAGTAGCCGTGGGTGTGCCAGACGTGTTCCAGGGCCGGCGGCAGGTGCATCCGTTCGGCGATCTCCAGGGCCGTGAGTCCCTGGTTGATCAGGCGCAGGGTCTGGTCGTGCAGGTACGCGTACAGGTCGCGTTGGTCGGACAGGAAGGTCAGCACCCGTGCGCGGCCCCAGGTCGGCCAGTGGTGCGAGGCGAAGGCGACGTCGGAGGAGGCGCCGAAGAGCTGGATGGTCTGGGTGAGGTACTGCGCCCAGACGCGCGGGTCCCGGACCTCGGCGCCGCGCAGGGTGAGCAGGTTGTGGAGGTTGTGGGTGGCGTTCTCGGCCATGCAGAGCGCCGCCCGGCCGGGGAAGTGGATGTTCAGCTCGGCCGGCGCCTCGGTCTCGGGGGTGAGCTGGAAGACCATGCGGATGCCGTCGACGGTGTGCGTCTGGCCGGTGCGCATGATCTCGACGCTGGGCGGGATTAGGCTGACCGTGCCCGTGGAGGTCGTCTGCCCCAGACCTGCCCCGATCTGACCCTGCGTCCCCTTGGGCAGTGCGGCGCCGTACATGTAGGCGGCGCGGCGCGCCATCGCCGTGCCCGCGTACACGTTCTCGCTGACGGCGTGGGTCAGGAAACCCTGGGGGGCGATGACGGGCAGTCCGGCTCCGGCCTCTTCTGCGGTCACGACGCCCTTGACGCCGCCGAAGTGGTCGGCGTGGCTGTGGGTGTAGAGCACGCCGCTGACGGGGCGGTCGCCGCGGTGGTGCCGGTACAGGGCCAGGGCGGCCGCGGCGGTCTCGACGGACAGGAGGGGGTCGATGACCAGGATGCCCCGCTCGCCCTCGACGACCGTCATGTTGGACAGGTCGAAGCCTCGTACCTGGTAGATGCCCTCGGCCACCTCGAACAGCCCGTGCCGGGCGACGAGAGCGCTCTGCCGCCACAGGCTCGGGTGCGCGGTGTCCGGGCAGTCGGCGTCGAGGAAGCCGTACGCGTCCAGGGACCACACCGTGCGACCGTCGCGGTCCGTGATCTCCCGCTGCCCGACGGTGCCGAGGAAACCACGGCCGGCGTCGTCCAGGTCGCGGTTGTCCTCGAACGGCAGAAGGCTTCGTGCGGCCTGGTTGGCGGCGACGATCGCCGACTCGGGGCCCTTCAGCGCGGAATCGGCGGACATCGTGTTCTCCTTCGAGACCGGTACCGTCATCACGCCCACACGGGATGAACCCTCTGCCAGCCTCGGCAGGACGGCGTCCGCGTGCCAGCGGGGATACGCCGCCCGGACGAACGCGGGATCAGTCCGCCTGTTCGGCTGTCGCCGGGCTCGCGCCGCCACGCTGGTAGATGTCGGGGATGCCGTCCCCGTCGGCGTCGACGTCCTCCTCGGCGCACAGCCGCCGGTACAGCCGGTTGCGGCGGTGCAGGAGCAGCGAGGCCATGCAGGCCGAGATCACCGAGGCCACCAGGACCGCGGCCTTGACGTGCTCACCTTGCGCGGTCGCGGGGAAGGCGAGCTCGCCGATCAGCAGGGCCACGGTGAAGCCGATGCCGCCCAGGGTGGCGAGGCCGAACACGTCGGCCCAGGCGAGGTCCGGATTCAACCGGGCCCGCGTGAAACGGGCGGCAAGGTAGGTTCCGGCGAAGATGCCGGCGATCTTGCCCAGCACCAGGCCCACGACGACACCGAGTGGCTCGGGCCTGGTGAACACCTCCCCCAGGGCACCCGCGGAGACGCCGACCCCGGCGGCGAAGAGGGCGAACAGCGGGACGACGACACCGGCGGACAAGGGGTGCAGCAGGTAGCCGGTGCGCTCGGCGGGCGAGGTCACCTCGTCCTCGTCGCGGGTGGTCCGCAGGATCAGGCCCATGGCCACCCCGGCCACGGTGGCGTGCACGCCGCTGTTGTACATCAGCGCCCAGATCACCACACCGAGCGGCACGTACCACCACCAGCCCGTGACCCGCAGCCGCTGCAGCGCGTAGAACACCGCGAGCCCGGCCGTCGCGCCGAGCAGCGCCCAGAGGTTGAGGTCGGCGGTGAAGAACACCGCGATGACCAGGATCGCGCCCAGGTCGTCGACCACCGCGAGGGTGAGGAGGAAGGCCCTCAGGGCCGCGGGGAGGTGGGTGGAGACGACGGCCAGGACCGCCAGCGCGAAGGCGATGTCGGTGGCCATCGGCACCGCCCAGCCGCTCGGACTGCCGCCCCCGAGCGCCGCGACCACGGCGTACGTCCCGGCGGGCACCACCATGCCGCACACGGCCGCGATGACCGGCAGCGCGGCGGTGGCAGGGGTGCGCAGTTCGCCGACGACGAGTTCACGCTTCAGCTCGATCCCGGCGACCAGGAAGAACACCGCCAGTAGTCCGTCCGCCGTCCAGTGCCCCACCGACAGGTCCAGCCCCAGCGCGGGGATGCCGAAGTGGAAGTCGCGTACCGCCTCGTACGCGCCGCTGAACGGACTGTTCGCCCACACCAGGGCCACCACTGCCGCGGCCAGCAGGACCAGGCCGCCGACCGTCTCCGTCCGCAGCGCCCGGGCGACGGCCCGCCGCTCCGGCCACGGGAGCGCGCCGAGGAACGGGGGGCGGGAACGGGGGGCGGTGGCCATATGGGCGAACCTCCGGGGCGTCGACGGCAACGGGCACAAGGCCCCTCACAACGCCGACCAGACTTCCCGGCACACCGGGCGCCTTTTCTTGACGCCTTACTGACACCCTAACGGCGGCGCATCGGCGGCCCCAACCGTTCCCGGCAGCTCCCGCACCTGGCGCCCGCGGAGACCGGGCAGACGCTCAGGCTGTGACGGCGGTGACCTCAGATGAGTTCCAGGCCACCGTCGACGGTGACGACCTGCCCGGTGGCCTGGCGTCCGGCCGGCTCGGCCATGCGCAGGATCCAGTGGGCGATGTCCTCGACGTCCCCGATGCGGTGCGTGGGGATGCGGTCGCGCTCGTACGCGTACATGTCGTTGATCGCCTCGGGGGTCAGGCCTGCGGCGACCATGACGTCGGTCCGGGTGGGGCCGGGAGCGACGGAGTTGACGCGGATGCCCTCCGCCGCGAGTTCGAGGGCCCAGCTGCGGGTCATCTGCTCGATCGCGGCCTTGGTGGCCGCGTAGTGGGATCCGCCGGACATGGGGCGGTGTCCGTAGGTGCTCGACACGTTGACGATGCTGCCGGAGGAGGTGCGCAGATGGGGCAGGGCCTCGTGCGCGAGCAGGCTCGGGGCCACCACGTTGAGGGCGAACAGGTCGGTGATGACCTGCTTGTCCGCCTCGGCCAGGGGCATGACGGCCGTGGCGCCCGCGTTGTTCACCAGCAGGTCGAGCCGTCCCCAACGTGCCACGGCGGTGTTGACGACCTGCGCGGGCGCACCGTCGTCGACGAGGTTCACGGACAGGGCTTCGATGTTCGGGTGGGCCTTGGCTGTCTCCTCGAGGGCATCCATCCGGCGGCCGACACCGAGCACGTTCGCCCCGGCCTGCGCCAAAGCGTGTGCCGTCGCACGGCCGATGCCGGATCCCGCGCCGGTGACGATGGCAACGTGACCGGAGAAGGGCAGCTGGGAAGTGGTGGTCATGGACTCTCTCCTTTGTTCGATGTTCGGCGAACTACGAACAAGGTACACGCGTGTGAAACGCTTTGGTGGGAAAGGTGAGGCATGACACGCGCCGCAGGTCGCTCTCGGTGACTGCCGGGCGACGCCGTGCCAAACCGGAGAAACGCAAGCGGCCCACCGTGTTCGGCAGTGGGCCGCCTGTGGCGCAGCAGGATGTCAGCGGAAGATCCGGCCGAATCGGCGCACCTCCTCCGCGAAGATCTTCGGCTGCTCGAACGCCGCGAAGTGGCCGCCCCTGCTTGCCCGATTCCAGTAGACGAGGTTGGGGAACGCCTTCTCGGCCCATGCGCGGGGCGGCGTGTAGAACTCCTTGGGGAACAGTGTCACACCCATGGGCACGTCGATCTTGACCGCGTTCATGGTGATGTCGGAGTTCTCCCAGTAGAAGCGCGCGGCGGACTCCGCCGTATTCGTCAGCCAGTACAGAGTGATGTCGTCCAGCATCTCATCCAGGCTGAGGACCGACTCGGGGTTCTTGTCGCTGTCTGTCCAGACCCCGAATTTCTCGTAGATCCAGGCGGCCTGCCCGACCGGGGAGTCCGCCAGGGAATAGGACACGGTCTGGGGCCTGGTCATCATCTGGAGCTGGTAGCCGATCTCGTTCTGCTGTTGTGCGTTCAGTTGGTTCATCGCGACCCGCTCCTCCGGAGTGAGGCGCTTGGGGTCGAGATCAGGGGGAACGATCTGCGGGAAATTCAGGTGGATGCCCAGCAACCCCTTGGGACGCAGGACACCCAGCTGCACATTCACGGCAGCTCCCCAGTCCCCTCCCTGGGAGAGGTAGTGGTCGTACCCGAGGCGAGGCATGATCTTCGCCCAGGCCTTCGCCGTCCTCACGCGCCCCCATCCCACGGCGTCCGGCTGATCGGAGAAGCCGAATCCCGGGAGGGACGGTGTGACCACGTGGAACGCGTCACGCGCGGATCCACCGAACTCGGTCGGGTGGGTCAGGCGCCGGATCACCTTGCGGAATTCCAGGATCGAGCCCGGCCAGCCGTGGGTGAGCATGATGGGCATGGCGTCGCGGTGCGGTGACCTGGCATGCAGGAAATGGATGCTCACGCCGTCGATCATGGTGCGGTACTGCCCGAATCCGTTGAGCAGCGCCTCCACCCTGCGCCAGTCGTAGTGTCGCTGCCAGTGATCCACGAGTCGCTTGACCCGCCACAGCGGAGCCCCCTGGGACCAGTCGTCCACGAGTTCTTCGGTCGGCCACCGGGTCATGGCCAGGCGTCGCCGCAGATCGTCCAGCATGCGCTCAGGCACGTGAAGCCTCATGGGCATGACCGCCCCGTTGCCCGGAAGTGGCGCGGACAGGCCACCAGTGGTGGCGCCCGTTCCCGTGACGGCCTCGGCGACTCCGGACGTCATCGCCGCCGCGGCAGAGCCCGCGCCCAGCGCCCCCATGGCGTACAGCAACCGTCGACGGCTGAGATTGCTCGTTTGACTCGCCATGCGTTACTCACTCCAGTCGGTCATTTCGATACCGCGGGACATACCTGACGTGGGCCTGAGGGAAGTTCGGCGGCCCATTTCGCGCAGGAAAACAGCGCCCTGCCATGCGGTGCCAATGTTGCGTTGATTTCGTGTGGGCACAGTGTCACGCCGCTCAATGGCGGGTGGGGGCCCTTTCGCGCACGACAACAGGCGGGGCGTACGCCACGTTCGCCGGTCATCGAACTTCGCTTGCGACGGTACACCGGCCATTCGCCGACCGGGGAGGTCGCGAAGGTGGCATAGCTCACGGACTTTGTTCCGACGCATGGGTGACACCGTGTGCACGTGCAATGAGAGCGCCGTCACGTCGGTCGCAACGTTCAGGGTGAAGTCGGCCGTGTTAGGTTGTTCGGCATACGTCGAACGATCATTTCCCGGCGTACACGCAGGGCCAGATGCAGGTGTCGGCCAGAGTCCGAGTGAATCCTCGCCCTGCCATCCACAAAAAATGCCGCCGCCGGTCGGCCCTCGACCGGACTGACCGCCGGCGTACCTCAACACCCAGCAGAAGGAGAAAAGCCATGAGTGCCATCACCACTGAGATGCAGGAGTTCATCTCCCGCGTCGTGCACGACGGCAGCAACTACCGCATGGACGCCATGGAGAAGCTCTACACCGACGACATGGCGATCCTCTTCCCGACCCGGGAAGGAGCCATCGCGGCAGCTCCCCGCAAGGAGGTCTTCGCGGAGTTCGCCGCCCGGGGACAGGCAGGTGAGGCGCCCCTGTCCACCGAGTACGAGGTCCTGCACACCGAGGACCAGGGCGAGTACGCGACCGCGCTCCTCTACCGTCGCATGAGCGACACCGCCGCCCCCTTCCTCTACGAGCTGCGCCTGAAGCGGGGCGGTGCCTACGGCTGGCTCGTCGCCGGGGAGACCGTCACGCCGTGGCCCGACCCGGAGACCGCCGGTGCCTTCCTTCCGCCGCGGCAAGCCGCAGCCTGAAGTCACCGGAACGACACAGGGGTCGGCGTCGTGGCCACCGCCGGCAGCCGGCCTGAGCCGGCGGTGGCCTGCCCTACCAGAGACGACCACACGAGTCGCACCGCAGACAGCCCGTCAGAAACCCGAAGGAAGAACCGTGTTCCCCACCGCACAGATCGGCGTCACCGGCCTCGCCGTGATGGGCCGCAACCTCGCCCGCAACCTGGCCCGGCACGGCTACACCGTCGCCGTCCACAACCGCACCCGCGCCCGCACCCGGGCCCTGCTCACCGACTTCGGTCATGAGGGCACCTTCATCGCGGCGGATTCCGCCAAGGAGATGGTCGCCGCGCTGCAGCGGCCCCGCCGCCTGATCGTCATGGTGCAGGCCGGCAAGCCCACCGACGACGTGATCGCCGAGTACGCGTCGCTGCTCGATCCCGGTGACGTCATCGTCGACGGCGGCAACGCCCACTTCGCCGACACCCGCCGCCGCGAGGCCGCCCTGCACGAGCGCGGCATCCACTTCCTGGGCACCGGCATCTCCGGCGGCGAGGACGGCGCCCTGAACGGCCCCAGCATCATGCCCGGCGGCTCCCGGGAGGCCTACCGGCTCCTGGCCCCCGTCCTGACCGACATCGCCGCCACCACCCCCGACGGCACCCCAGCCGTCGCCCACCTCGGCCCCGACGGCGCCGGCCACTTCGTCAAGATGGTCCACAACGGCATCGAGTACGCCGACATGCAACTCATCGCCGAGGCCTACCACCTGCTGCGGCACTCCACCGGCTGGGAGCCCGCCCGGATCGCCGAGGTCTTCCGCCGGTGGAACACCGGCCGCCTGAACTCCTACCTCATCGAGATCACCGCCGAGGTCCTCGCCCACCACGACGCCGACACCGGTCTCCCCTTCGTCGACGTCATCGCCGATGCCGCCGAACAGAAGGGCACCGGGCGGTGGACCGTGCAGACCGCCCTCGACCTGGGTGTCCCCGTCTCAGGCATCGCCCAGGCCGTCTTCGCCCGCTCCCTGTCCGGACACACCGCCCTGCGCGCCACCGGCGCCACCCTGCCAGGCCCCTCCCGCACCGTCCTCGGCGCACGCGACGCGGCCCGCTTCACCGACCAGGTCGAACAGGCCCTGTACGCCTCCAAGGTCATCTCCTACACCCAGGGCCTCCACCAGATCCACGCCGCCAGCAACACCTACGGCTGGAACACCGACCTCGCCGCCGTCGCCGCGGTATGGCGTGCCGGCTGCATCATCCGCGCCACCTTCCTCGACCGCGTCCGCGACGCCTACACCGCCGACCCCGCGCTGCCCGGCCTTCTCGCCGACCCCGGCTTCGCAAGGGAAGTCGGCGAAGCCCAGCTCCCCTGGCGCCTGGTCGTGGCCCACGCCACCCGCGACGGCGTCCCCGTTCCTGCCTTCGCCGCCGCCCTCGCCCACTACGACACCCTGCGCACACCAAGGCTCCCCGCGGCGTTGATCCAGGCCCAGCGCGACTACTTCGGCGCGCACACCTACCGCCGCACCGACCGCCCCGGCACCTTCCACACCCGCTGGGACACCGATCGCACGGAAGAAGCCGCCGGCTGACCGAGCGGGCGGCCCCCCGCCCCGGGTCGAGGTACGTCAGGTGCTCGGCCGGCGCCGGGCCAGGAGTCGCTGTGCCGGGGCCGCGCGCAGGCAGGCCGCGCAGGCGACGCACACGGCGGCCGCGCCGTAGGCCCACGCCTGGAGCGGGACGCCCGGCAGCAACCGGCCCCCGAGGTAGAGGACCGTGCCGGCGAGAGTGACGGCCAGCCACTCCCAGCGGCCGTCGAGCGCGACGAGGCCGACGACAAGCAGTGAGTACCAGGGGTAGTTGGGCGAGACCAGCAGCAGCGCCGTACCGGTCAGCAGCAGGGCGCCGCGCCAGGGGCGGGCCGGGTCGCCGCGCCACCATACGTACAGGGCCAGCAGTGCCAGCAGCACGAGGACGAACGCTCCTGCGGCGGCGTCCGGGAGCAGCAGCCGCAGCAGGGCGAAGCGGTGCACGTCACCGGGTTCGTATCCCTCCTCCTGCAGGTAGCCGGGCAGGTAGCCCAGGACGCCCGTGCCGGACACGGCGACGTACGGCAGGTAGGCGAGGGCGACCACGGCGACCGCCGCCGACACCGTGCGCAGGATGCGGGCCGGACTGCGCTCCCCGGACAGCGCGCCGGGCAGCGTCAGGAGCGGCAGCAGTTTCACGGCGACGGCGGCGCCGAGCAGTCCTCCTCGGCGGGCGCCCGCGGTGGCGGTACCGAGGGCGAGCACGGTCAGCAGGACACCGAGGGTGTCGACGTGGGCGTTGTCGACCGCCTCGAAGGGGACGGCCGGGCACCACGCCCACAGGGCGGTGCGGGCCGGGGCCCCGCGCTGGTCGCCGCGCCTGCGCAGCACCGCGAGCAGGGCGACGGTGGTGCCGAACGCCACGACGGCGCCGCCTGCTTGGAGCGGCTTGTGGCGGCTGCCGGGCGGAGACAGGATGTGGACGGTCACGAACCAGCCTTCGGCGACGGGCGGGTAGATGGTCGGGACGGTGGGGCGGTTGATGCGGGCGCACAGGCCGCTGTCCGTTCGGGTCAGTCCCCAGGCCCGGCAGGAATCCGTGACGGGGAACAGCCAGTCGTCCCGCAGCTTGGCGAGTTCGGGTGCGGCGGGGGGATGGGCGTACGGGGAGATCCCTGCGGCCTGGACACGGCCGTCCCAGGCGTAGCGGTACATGTCGGTGCTGGTGCGGGGAGGTGCGGCGAGCCCGGCCAGCGTCACGGCGGCCGCTCCGGTCAGGACCAGTGCGGTGGCGGCGCGTGCCGGCACCTTTCGAACGGCCCATGCCGAGGCGGCGAACAGTGTCCATGCGACGGCGTATCCTGCCAACAGGCGGCCCGGTTCGTTCTGGCTGTCGCCGGCGCGGAGGGTGCCGATGACGACGACGGTCAGTGCGGCGAGGAGGACCGCGACGGCGACGGTGCGGACACGGTCAGGTGCGCGGTTGACGCGCGCCTCCGTAGGACGGGACGGCGGCTGCGGGGACTGGTGCTGTGCGGCGGTTGTGTCGCTCATGGCCGTCCGGGCCCTCCGGTGGCCGCGGGGGGCCCGGCACGATGGCCGGCCCGCGGGCGGTGCAGTTCCACGAACGCCCGGCCTTCGGCCGTCCACCGGCCGGCCGGGATCCACCCCGCGGCCTCGGCGGTGCGCAGCAGGACACTGGTGCCGAGGCGGGCCCAGGGGAACGGGCGGCCGTGCCGGCCGTGGCCGTCCTCGACCCGGACGGTGAGGCGCTCGTCCTCGTCGCGCGGAGCGGCCTCTGCCAGGAGGCTTCCACCCGGCGCGACCAGGGTGCGCAGGCGCGTGAGGAGGGCGAACGGGTCGCCACCGATGCCGACGTTGCCGTCCATCAGCAGGACGCTTCCCCAGCGCCCCTCCCCCGGCAGGCGGTCGAAGACGGACCGGCGTACGGCGGAACCGCCGTGTTGCCGGGTCCGGGCCACGGCGGCCGGGCTCACGTCCACGCCGAGTGCCCGAACCCCCCGGACGGCGAGGGCGGCGACCAGACGCCCCGGTCCGCAACCCACGTCGAGGACGGGGCCGGTGCAGCGCTTCAGGACGGCGGCGTCGGCGGCGTCGGGGGCGGCGCACCAGCGCTCGACGTCCAGCGGAAGCAGTTCCCCTCCCCCTCCGGCGTCGTCCGGTGGGGCCGGAGGCGACAGGCGGCGCAGGAAGAGCGGGCCGCGACCGGTGCGCAGGGCATGGGCGTAGGGGTCGTCCGTCCACGGTTCCCCCGGCTGCGCCGGCCACTGCCGCTTGGCCGCCTGCGACTGTGCGGGGAGACCGGCGGGGCGGGCCACCGTCCGGGGGTTCCAGCCGGCCGCGGTCCGCGGCGTCCGCTCGGCGAGGGCGGGATCCGAACCGCCTGCGGTGTCGCTCACCGGCCGGTCTCCGCGAGCGAGTTCAGCGTGGTGGCGAAGCGCGAGCCGGGCGGGCAGCACGCGGCGACCGCGGCGGCGTCGGCGGCGGTGTCCACATCGCGCAGCACCGGCAGGTCGCCCACGCTGAGCCCCGCCTCGACGAGCCGGCGCCGCTGCGTCGCACCTGTGTGCCCGGTGGACATCGGAACGCCGCGTACGAGGGCCTCGGCGCGCCCCGGATCGGCGAGTCCCAGCGCCCAGAAGCCGCCGTCCTCGGCCGGACCGAACCAGGCGTCGTGGCCGTCGCGTCCGGCCTCCGCGAGGTGTTCAACGGTCAGTTGCGGGGTGTCCATGCCGACCAGGAGGGCCGGTCCGCGGTCGCAGCGGGCGAAGGCGGCCGCGATCCGCTCGTCCAGACCGCCGGTGTCCTGGCGCACGACGTCGAAGCCGGGCGGAAGCCAGGGTCCGGGAGCGCCGTCGAGAACGAGGACGCGACGCCGAGCGGGGGTCTTGAGCACCGTGTGCAGCGTGTCGGCGAGGGCGGCCTCCGCGAGGGTGGCCGCCTCCAGGGGTGTGTAGGGCGGGGTGAGCCGTGTCTTGACCCGCCCCGGGACGGGCTCCTTGGCGATGACCAACAGCGTGGCCGGGTTCCCGGCCGGGTGGCGGGGGCTCATCGTCCGGTCCCCCGGGCCGTTGCCGCGGGCGCCGGGTCGGCGGTGGGGGGTTCGGCCAGGACGGAACGCATGTCCCGTACCGCGTGCCAGGTACCGCGCCAGGTGCCGGTGACCTTGGAGCGGCCCGTGCGCGGGCGGTACGGCACGTCCGTCTCCTCCACCCGCCAGCCCGCGTCGGCGGCGCGGACCACCATCTGCAGCGGGTAGCCGGAGCGACGGTCGGTCAGGTCCAGGGCGAGCAGGGAATCGCGCCGGGCGGCGCGCATCGGTCCGAGGTCGTGGAGGCGCAGGCCGGTACGCCGGCGGACCAGTCGGGCCAGTTCCAGGTTGGCCAGCCGGGCGTGCAGGGGCCAGGCGCCGCGCGTAAGGGGCCTGCGCCGCCCGAGGACGAGGTCGGCCACGCCGTCGACGACGGGCACGGCGACGGCGGGCAGCAGCGCGGGGTCGAGGGAGGCGTCGCAGTCGCAGAAGCAGACGACGTCGGCCGTCGCGGCGGTGAGCCCCGCGTGGCAGGCGGCACCGAAACCGCGGCGCGGTTCGTGGACCACGTGCGCCCCGAGGGCGCGGGCGATGTCCGCCGAGCCGTCGGTGGACCCGTTGTCGACGACGATCGCGCGCCAGCCGGAGGGGATGCGATCCAGCACCCACGGCAGGGCCTCGGCCTCGTCGAGGCAGGGCAGTACCACGTCCACCGGGGCGGAAGGAGGAGGGGAAGTCTCGATCACCCCACTCACCCTACGGAGACAAAAAGCCCAAAAGGGATATGGGCACCTTACGGATCGCTGACGTCCGCCTCCGCTCCCGCCGTCGGCCGAAGGCCGGGTGCCACACTCGGTGGCGTGAAACACGTACTCGTCGTGGACGACGACGCCACCGTCTCCGAGGTCGTCGTCGGCTACCTGAACCGGGCCGGCTTCGACGTCGACGTGGCCGCCGACGGCCCCGCCGCCGTGGCCATGGCCGCCGTCCGGGTCCCCGACCTGGTCGTCCTGGACCTGATGCTCCCCGGCATGGACGGCCTCGAGGTCTGCCGCCGCATCCGCGACAACGGCCCCATCCCCGTGGTCATGCTGACGGCGCGCGGTGACGAGGAGGACCGCATCCTCGGCCTGGAGGTCGGGGCCGACGACTACGTCACCAAGCCCTTCAGCCCCCGCGAACTCGTGCTCAGGGTGGAGTCGGTGCTGCGCCGTACGGGAGACCACGCCACCCGGACAGCCCCGGCCGGATCCGGGCTGCGGGCCGGCGCCCTCGCCCTGGACCCAGGCGCTCGCCGTGTCACGCGGCACGGGACCGAACTCGCCCTGACGATCCGCGAGTTCGACCTGCTGGAGTTCTTCCTGCGCAATCCCGGGCGGGCCGCCGGCCGGGAGGAGTTGATGCGCCGGGTGTGGGGCTGGGAGTTCGGCGACCTGTCGACCGTCACCGTCCACGTCCGGCGGCTGCGCGAGAAGGTCGAGGACGACCCGGCACACCCCCGCCTGATCAGCACCGTGTGGGGCGTGGGTTACCGGTTCGACCCTCCGACCGCGGACCAGGGAGCCCCCGATGGTGCATGACACCCTCCTCATCGTGGCCTACGCGGCCATCGGTGCGGCCTGTGCCGGCCTGCTCGGCACGGGCGTCCTGCGGCTGCTGCGCAACCGCTCGGTCGCGGTGTCCCTGGCGGTGGTCGCCGCCGTCACGGTCGCGGCGATGCTCGCCGGAACCATGCTGGTGTCCTGGGCCATGTTCCTGTCCGACCACGACCTGTGGGTCGTGACCATGGTCTGCTCCATCGCCGCGGTCGTCTCGCTCGGGGTGGCGCTCGCGCTCGGCCGCGGCGTGGTCCGCGGCAGCCGGGCCCTCGCCGAGGCCACCCGCGCCCTCGGCGACGGCGGTGGTTTCACCGCGCCCGCCGCCGCGCCCACCGCCGAACTCGCCGAACTCGGTCGTGAACTGGCCGCCACCAGCGCCAGGCTCGCCGCGTCCAGGGAGCGGGAGAGGGCCCTGGAGGAATCCCGCCGCGAACTGGTCGCCTGGATCTCCCACGACCTGCGCACCCCGCTCGCCGGACTGCAGGCCATGACCGAGGCCCTGGAGGACGGCATGGTCGACGACCCGAGCCTGTACCACGCCCGCATCCGCGCGGAGGTCGAGCGCATGAGCGGTATGGTCGGCGACCTCTTCGAACTCTCCCGCATCCAGGCCGGCGTCCTCGCCCTGAACACCACCCGCATGTCGGTCTACGACCTCGTCGGCGACGCGCTCGCGGGCACGGCCACCCTCGCGAAGCAGCACGGTGTGCGGATCGTCGGTGACGGGGTCGAGCGGGTCCCGGTCGAGGTCGACGGACGCGAGATGTCCCGCGTACTGGCCAACCTGCTCGTCAACGCCATCCACCGGACCCCGGCCGACGGCACGATCGCGGTCTCCGCCCGCCGCGAGGCGAACAGCGTCGTCGTGTCGGTGACGGACGGCTGCGGCGGCATCCCCGCGGAGGACCTGCCCCGTGTCTTCGACACCGGCTGGCGCGGCACCGACGCACGGACCCCGCCCGCCGGAGCGGGCCTGGGCCTGGCGATCGTCCGGGGGATCGTGGAGGCCCACAAGGGCCGGGCGGCGGTGCGCAACGTCCCCGGCGGCTGCCGCTTCGAGGTCCGGCTGCCCGCCGCCTGACGCGACCGGCGGCCGGGGCTGACAGGTCAGCCGCTTCGCAGCGGGGCCGTCGCGAACTCCGCCATCCCCTCCGCGAAGGCCACCCGCGGCTTCCAGCCCAGTTCTTCACGCAGCCTGCGCGAGGAGGCGGTGATGTGGCGGACGTCGCCGAGCCGGTACTCGCCCGTGACCACCGGCACCCGCGTTCCGTGCGCCCCGGCCAGGGCGGCGGCCATCTCCCCCACCGTGTGGGGCTCGCCGCTGCCGACGTTGTACGGCCTCGCGGTCCCCTCCGGCAGACCGGGCAGCCCGTCCAGGGCCGCGAGGTTGGCCCCGGCCACGTCCCGTACGTGGACGAAGTCACGACGCTGGCCGCCGTCCTCGAACACACGTGGTGCCTCACCGCGCTCCAGCGCGGACCGGAACAGCGACGCGACCCCGGCGTACGGGGTGTCACGCGGCATCCCCGGCCCGTACACGTTGTGGTACCGCAACGCGATCACCCGTCCGCCCACCGCGCGCGCCCAGGCGGAGGCGAGGTGCTCCTGCGTCAGCTTGGTGGCGGCGTACACGTTGCGGGGGTCGAGCGGGGCGTCCTCGCCCACCAGCCCGGACGCCAGCGGTTCGCCGCACTTCGGACAGGGAGGTTCGAAGCGTCCCGCCCGCAAGTCGGCCACCTCGCGCGGTCCCGGACCCACGACACCGTGCGACGGGCACTCGTACCGTCCCTCGCCGTAGACCACCATCGAACTCGCCAGCAGCAAAGACCTCACTCCCGCCCCGGCCATGCAGGCCAGGAGCACCGCGGTACCCAGGTCGTTGCAGCCCACGTAGGCGGGTGCGTCGGCGAAGTCCTTGCCGAGGCCGACCATCGCCGCCTGATGGCAGACGGCATCGACGCCCCGCAGGGCCTCGGACACCTCCGCCGCGTCACGGACGTCCGCGTGCCTCCAGTCCACCCCGTCGGGAACCGGCGGGGGCGTGCGGTGCGCGGCGGGCAGCAAGGCGTCGAGCACGCGTACCTCGTGCCCGGCGCCGGTGAGGGCGGTGACGACGTGCGAGCCGATGAAGCCCGCACCTCCGGTGACCAGGATCAACATGTCCCGACCGTACGGCCACCGACCCGGCCGGCGACCGTACGACGCCGACACGTCAGCGGTTCGTAAGCCTTCCCGCTGCACGTCTTGGCCGACGGCCGCGGCGGGCACCCCGCACGACGAGCACGAGGGCCGCGACCACCGCCACCGCCGCCAGCGTGAGCAGCCAGTTGCGCGGGTAGTCCAGCGGCAGGACCGAGGAGTTGGCCGGCTTCCCCGGGCGCAGCATCACCGGCAGGGCGACCGCCGTCACAGCGCCCGCGACGATCAGTGCGCCGCGGACGGGGCCGCGCACGCCCCCGCGGACCAGCACCGACCCGATGAGCAGCACCAGCGGCGCGATGAGCACGTCGTGCAGCACCACCGCGCCGCCCAGCCAGATCAGAACGCCCGTCAGGTCGCCCACCCCCAGCAGCTGGTAGGCGCCCACTCCCACCAGCACCAGACCGGCCGCGCCCGTGAGCCGCCGCGTCACGCTCGTCCTCACGACAGCACCTCCAGCCGGCCGACCCACTTGGTCTGCAGCACACCGGGCCTGTTCGGGGCGATCAGACGCGCCGGGTAGCCGTGGTCGGGGCTGAGTTCCTCGCCGTTGAGGCGCAGGGCGAGCAGGGTCAACGGGTCGCGGGCGTACTCGTGCCCCATCTCGGAGACCCGGTAGCCGCCCCGGGTCTGCAGGGACACCGCCCGTACCCGGGCGTGGGGTGGGGCCCCCACGAGGTCCAGGAGGTCCATGACCCGCACCCCCGTCCAGTGCGCGGTCTTGCTCCAGCCCTCCACACAGGCGATCGGCAGCTCCGCCTCGTACTGCGGGAGGTCCCTCAGCTCATCCAGTGTCAGCGTGCGCGGCCGCGGCCCGGCCACCGTCAGGCGATAGCGGTCGGCCACGATCAGCCCGACTCCGGCCGCGGCGGCGGTGCGGTTGACCGGCAGGCCGTTCGGCCCGTGGTCCGGATGCCGCGGGGCCAGCAGGATGAGGCCCTTGAGCGGGGTGAAGGACTGTCCCACCGTGGTCACGGTGACCGTGCCGACCGCCGCCGCCACGGCGGCAAGCAGCGAGCGCCGGTCGGCACCGTCCGCCTGGGGCAGCGCCAGGGTTCCCGGCGACCGCCGCCTCCAGTGGGCGCGGATCTCCGGAGCCTTGACGGCGACATGCAGCACGAGCGATCCGGTGAGCAGCCAGGCCACTGCGTAGTGCACCGGCACGAACGAGAACGGCCACGGATACCACTGCGCGGTGTTCAGCAGCCCGGTGGCGACTTCGAACACGGCCGCCGCCACCAGCGCCGCCACCGACACCCGCTCCAGGGCGTGCCGCACCGACCGCACCGGCGGCCAGGAGAACAGCCGCGGGTAGACCGTCCACAACTTCGCCAGCAGCAGCGGTACCGCCGCGACACCCGAGGCGACGTGCAGCCCCTGCGTCAGCCGGTACCCCCACACCGGGCGGGTCGGCAGACCACCGGCCGGCGACATGGGCGGATGCTGCAGCACGTGGCTGATCAGGCCGGTGACGAAGCACACGAGGAAGGCGAGTCCGAGCCAGCGTCCGATCGAGGTCGCCGTGCGGGCATCATGGAGGCTGCCGGTGAACACCGGCGGAAACAAGCGCGATCTCATGCCTCCCATCACAGCCGCCGCAAGGCCGCCGCGGAACGTCCCGACCCCTTACGGAACAGGGACGTCCGCTCCCGGTGGCAGGGCCCGCCGACGCGAGGCGCCCGGACGCCCGCCTACGCAGAGCGCACGCCTCTTCGGCTGGAATCTCGCGGTCCCCGGTGGTGGCGGGACGCCAGACGGCCGAGGTCAGGCTATGTGTGGGGGCGAGATCACGGCCGTTGCCCTCCGGCACGCGCCCTGACAGCGGAGGGTCAGTCGATGCGCGACCACGATCAGCCGTCGCAGGCCGGTTCGGGCGGACCTCCGGGTCGCCCCGAGGAGCCCCAGGCGCCTCCACGACGGCCGCTCAGGGAGTTCACCGCAACGGCGGTCGAACGCACGAGGGACGTCGCACGACGCGCGGCGGCGGCCGGACCTCCGGGGCCCTTCCGTCCGGAGTTCTGGCGCAGCCCGATCCGGGGGCCGTGGCTGACGTCGGTCTTCGGTCTGGTGCTGCTGTTCGGCATCCCGGTGGTGTTCGTGACCGGCGCGCTCTCGTACGCCGCGTACAACCCGGATCTGGGCCCGCTCAACGACCAGACCCCGGACAAGGGGCTGCTGGGCTTCTACCTCTTCGACTGGCCCACCCGCCCCTACTGGCTGTACCGGCTGACCCAGGGCGTCCACGTGACGCTCGGCGTCGCTCTCGTGCCGGTGGTGCTGGCCAAGTTGTGGTCGGTCATCCCCAAGCTCTTCGCATGGCCGCCGCTGCGATCGGTCGGCCAGGCGCTCGAACGGCTGTCCCTGCTCCTCCTGGTGGGCGGCGTCATCTTCGAGTTCGTGACCGGGATCTTCAACGTCCAGTTGTTCTACGTCTTCCCCGGCTCCTTCTACACCCTGCACTTCTACGGCGCCTGGGTGTTCATCGCCGCCTTCGCCGTCCACGTGAGCCTGAGGCTCCGCCGGATGACGCGCGCCCTGCGCAGTCGCGATCCCCTCCGGGAACTGCGCATCGGCGTCGCCGGCACCCGGCCCGAACCTCCCGATGCGGACGGCCTGGTGCCGGTCGCACCCGCGGCCGCCACCATGAGCCGGCGGGGCGCCGTGGGAATGGTCGGCGCCGGATCGCTCCTGCTGCTGGCGGTCACGGCCGGGCAGAGCATCGGCGGGCGGCTGCGTGGCACGGCGCTGCTCGCCCCACACGATCGCGACCCGGGCAGCGGATCCAGCGCCTTCCAGATCAACAAGACGGCGGCGTCCGTCGGCGTGACCCCGGAGCTCGTCGGCCCCTCCTGGCGGCTCGAGGTGCACGGCGTCGGACGGCCCCTGGTCCTCTCCCTCGAGCAGTTGAGCGCGATGCCACGGCACAGCGCGGCCCTGCCCATCGCCTGTGTGGAGGGCTGGTCCACCACCGACCAGCGCTGGGAGGGTCTGCGGCTCGCCGACCTCGCGGCGTTGAGCGGTCTGCCCAACGCCGGGAGCGTGCTGGTCGAGTCCGTCCAGCCCTCGGGGCCGTACCGCTCGGTGATGCTCCGCGGGAACCAGATCCACGACCCGAGGGCCCTGCTCGCCCTGCGGGTCAACGGAGCGGACCTGTCCATGGACCACGGCTACCCGGCGCGCGTCATCGTGCCGGCCAACCCCGGGGTCAACAACACCAAGTGGGTGCACCGACTCACCTTCCGGACCTGACCATGGCCCGCTACCTGCGCTGGTACGGCGCCAACCCCCTGCACCTGCTCGTCCTGGTCTGCTCGCTGGCCGTCACCGGCTACGCCTGCGTACGCCTGTTCGCCGTCCGGCCCGTGGGGGTCGCGATCTGGCTGGTGGGAGCGGCGGTCCTGCACGACCTGATCCTGCTGCCGCTG
This sequence comes from Streptomyces sp. PA03-6a, assembly GCF_033792765.1. Taxonomy (NCBI): domain Bacteria; kingdom Bacillati; phylum Actinomycetota; class Actinomycetes; order Kitasatosporales; family Streptomycetaceae; genus Streptomyces; species Streptomyces sp. PA03-6a. Next base: position 23,888 of record NZ_JARAVK010000083.1, read on the forward strand.
TACTCCCTCGCCGACCTCTCGGCCCGCTCGGTACTGCGGCACCGGGCCCGGGCCATGCCGGGACCGGCGTGGATCAACCACCTCCGCGTGCCCGCCTTCCTGTCCGGCGTGCTCCTCCTGGTCTGGTTCCCCCTGATCCTCCGCCTGCCCGCCCCCTACCCGGGCGCCACGGGACTCACCGACGCTCTACCTCGGCCGGTGGCTGGCCGTCACCGCCGTCCTGTTCGGCGTTTCGGCCCTGATCCTCGCCCTCCGTCTGCGCGGGATGCGCCGGTCACGACGCAACCAGCGACGGCGTCCACGAAGGGACGCGCAGGACCCGTGACCAGAGCCAGAGGGGCACACCGGCGTGGATCCACTATCCGGGAGAACACATTGCCTCCAGCAACCTTCTGCGAAAGAACCACAGGTCACAGCGCTGCCCACGCCAGGCTGTCACAAAACGGATGGTTGCCCGGTCAACATTTCAAACTGGGGCAAAGAAGCTCCGAGCCCCTGTCGCACCCATCCCCCATCCATCCGAGGGCAGCCACTTGGCGACCACACTCAGCCCCGACATGTCACTTGGCAAACAGCTGAACACGGCCGAGATATCCGACACCGCCATCGCCCTGCTCGACGAGCGGGGAACCGTGCTCGGATGGACGCAGGCCGCCCGGCAGCTCGTCGGATTCTCCGCGGGCGACATGGTGGGCCGGTCAGCCGCCCACGTGCTGCCGTCGTACGGGTCGGCGCTGTCGATGTCGGCCTTCGTCGAGCAGTGCCGCGCCCGGAACGGCTGGCCGGGCGTGACGGCGGTGCGCCACCGGGACGGCCGCGTGGTCGACACCACGCTGCGGATCTCGAAGGTGCAGGGGCATGACGGCGAGCCGCAATGGCTCGCCTCCCTGGTCAATGCCGGCACGTCGTCCGCCGGCTCCATCAACGAGTCGGTGCGGGCATCGCTGCTGACCCGCGCGCCGATCGGCGTCATCATCCGTGATCGGCAACTGCGGTGCACCGGTGTGAACGACACGATGGAGAGCCACGACGGCCTCCCCCGTGACCGGCGCCTCGGGCGCCGGTTCCCCGACATCCGCTCCGGCGCCGAGGCGCGGGCCATCGAGGCGCTGATGCGGCAGGTGCTGCAGAGCGGTACCTCCAGGGTCCACGAGTACCGCACCTGGCAACCGACGGCTCCGGGCCGGGAGCGGCCGTTCGCGGTGTCCTGCCAGTGCCTCCTGGACGCGGACGACCAGGCACTGGGGGTGTGCGTCATCAGCGCGGACGTCGTCGAGGGCCGGCGGGCTCACCAGCGCCTCGCCGTCCTCGGCGAGGCCGGTGCGCGGCTCGGGAGCACCCTGGACGTGATGCAGGCCGGCCAGGAGCTGGCCGACCTCGCCGTGCCCCTGCTCGCCGACTACGCCGCCGTGGACCTGGAGCTGTCGGTCTCGTTCGGCGAGGGCCCTCCGGTTCGGGTCGGCGCCGAGGGCAGGCGCCTGCCCGGTTTCCGGCGTGCCGGGCTCGCTTCGATCCACCCCGGGGTCCCCGAGTCCCCGTGGCTGCGCGGCGAACCGATCGGTGTGCCCCTGGTCTCGCCCCTCACCGACGTGCTGCGTACCGGCAGGTCCCGCCTGGAGGCGACGCTCGACACCGCTCCCGGCACGTGGCTCGACACCGCGCCGGAGCTGGCGCACCGGCTCCGCGGCAACGGTGTGCACTCGATCATGATCGTGCCCATCCGGGCGAGGCGCACGCTGCTGGGAACGGTGTTGTTCGTCCGCACCGAGAACGAGTCGCCGTTCCAGGACGTCGACCTGCTGCTGGCCGAAGAGCTCGTCGGCCGCGCCGCACTGTCGCTGGACAACGCCCGCCAGTACGCCCGCGAGCACACCGCGGCCCTCACCCTCCAACGCACCCTGCTCCCCCGCCAGTTGAAGGGCGGAGCAGCGGTCGAGACGGCATCGCGCTACCTGCCCGCCGACGTGGACCACTGCGTCGGCGGCGACTGGTTCGACGTGATCCCCCTGTCGGGCGCCCGGGTCGCCCTCGTCGTCGGCGACGTCGTCGGGCACGGTCTGCACGCCGCAGCGACCATGGGCAGGCTCCGCACCGCCGTCCACACCCTCGCCGACATGGAGCTGCCCCCCGACGAACTGCTGACCCGCCTCGACGACACCCTCCAGCGGCTGGCCGAGGGTGACGACCACGCGGCCCCCGCCGTCATGGGCGCCACCTGTCTGTACGCCGTCTACGACCCCGCCACCCGCCGCTGCACCATGGCGGGGGCCGGTCACCCCCCGCCCGTCATCGTCGACCCGCAGGGCCGGGTCACCTTCCCCGACCTGCCCACCGGGGCCCCGCTGGGCATCGGGCTGGGAGACCCGTTCGAGGCCGTGGAGGTGGAGCTGCCCGAGGGGAGCCTCATCGCCCTGTACACCGACGGCCTGGTCGAGAACCGGGACCACGACATCGAGGAGGGCATGCGCCGCCTGGGCACCGCCCTCGCCCGGCCGGGCCGGTCCCTGGAGGACCTGTGCGGTCTCGCCACGGAGGCCCTCCGGGGCCGGGCCGCGTCCGACGACGTCTCCCTGCTCCTGGTCCGGACCCGCTCCCTCGCCCCGGACCAGGTCGCCTCCTTCACTCTGCCCGGTGACCGGACCGCCGCCCGCCAGGCCCGGGACATGACGGCCCGTCAACTGACCGCGTGGGGCCTGGACGGGCTCGAGGACCCGGCGAGGCTCATCGTCAGCGAACTGGTCACCAACGCGCTGCGTCACGGCGCCGGCCCGGTCGTGCTGCGCCTGATCCGGCATCAGGTCCTCACTTGCGAGGTGTCCGACGCCGACGGGTGCTTCCCGCGGCGGCGTCGCGCACGGTCCCTGGACGACCACGGCCGTGGCCTCTACCTGGTGGCCCAGTTGTCCCGCCGATGGGGCTGCCGGCCGGTGCCGGGCGGCGGCAAGGTCGTGTGGGCGGAGGTGGACCTGCCCGCCTACAGACGGACCGATGCCGCCACCGGCAGGTGATCGCTGCCCGTGGCCGGGAGGGTCCAGGCCGACCGCGGTTCCATACCGCGCACCAGGATGTGGTCGATCCGGGCCACGGGGAAGGACGCGGGCCAGGTCAGCCCGAACCCGGCACCCGACTCGGCCTGGGCCGAACGTAGGTGGGACGTGACCGCGGACAGGGCCCGGTCGTCCGTGGTGCCGTTGAAGTCGCCCATGACCAGGGTGCGGGGCAGGGGTTCGGCGCGCAGGGCGTCGGCCAGAGCGCGCGCGGCGGCGTCGCGTCCGGCCGTACCGAAGCCGTACACGGGGCTGAACCGGACGGACAGCAGGTGGGCGACGTAGACGGCGACGGGCCCCTTGGGGGTGCGGACGGTGGCACGCAGGGCACGCGGCCAGGGCGCGATGTCGACCGTCCGGGTGCCGGAGAGCGGGTAGCGGCTCCACAGGCCGACCGTGCCCTGCACCGAGTGGAAGGGGTACGCGGTGCCCAGCGCGGTGCCGTACGCCGGCGCGTTGTCGCCCACTTCCTCGATGGCCACCAGGTCGGCGCCGGAGGCCGCCAGGGCACGGGCGGTGCGCGCCGGGTCCGGGTTCTGCTCGTTGGCGTTGTGCGTGACGACGGTCAGGTCGCCGCCGGCCGCCCGTTTGTCGGCCAGTGCCCCGCCGAAGAGCGAGCACCAGACGACGGCGGGCAGCAGGACGGCCACGGCGGCGGTCGCGGAGCGCCGCAGCAGCGCGCACAGCAGCAGGAGCGGTACGGCCAGGCCGGTCCAGGGCAGGAAGGTCTCGACGAGGCTGCCGAGGTGGCCGGGCCCATTGGGGACGTGGGTGTGGCCCTTCATGACGAGGGCGGCCGACGCCGCGAGGGCGGCGGCGACGCGTCCTCGTCGCCACATGCCGGGGCACCTGTCCGGCCGTCGTCCGCGCGCGGGCTCGGGTTCCGGCGGAGCGCCGGGTACGCGGAGGAGAGTGGTCACGGCCGGCTCACCGGTCCCCGGACCGGGCACCGGCCGCGGACGCGGGGTCCGTCCCGGCTACCCATCGCCGTACGCCCTCCACCAGGGTGTGGCTGGTGCCCAGGACGGCGTTCAGGCCCTCCTGCGGGCTCGTGCCGGGACGCTGGTGGAGGACGACGCCGAGGGCGAGATGGCCGCGTCCGCGGCGGTCGGTTGCGGTGGCCGCCCACATCAGGGCGCCGCCCGCGGGGGTGCTGGAGCCGGTCTTGAGCCCGATCACGCCGGACGTGCCGAGCAGGGTGTTGGTGTTGAGGATGGTGCCGGGCACTCCGGGGACGGTGGTGCCGGGCAGGGCGACGACGGCTGCGAACACCGGGTCGCGCATGACCTGCCGGGCCAGCTTCAGCTGGTCGCCGGAGGTGCTGGTGGTGGTGGCCTCGATGCCACTGGCCCCGGTGTAGGTGGTCCGGTCCATGCCGAGGTGGTCGGCGGCCCGGTTCATCTTGGCGACGAAGGCCTCCTGCGTTCCCGCGTCCCAACGGGCCAGCAGCCGGGCGACGTTGTTGCCGGAGGGGATCAGCATCAGCTCCAGCAGCTGCCGTTCGCCCAGCCGCTGCCCCTGCCTGAGCGGCACGCTGGACTCCACGCCGGACACGGACTCGTCCGCGGCCTGCCGGTCGACGGTGACCCGGGGGCCGGTCGCGCCCTCGCGCAGCGGATGGTCGCGCAGGATCACGTACGCGGTCATCACCTTGGCGACACTGGCGATGGGCACCGGGTTCTGCGCGCCACGGTCCCCCAGGTCACCTCCGTCGCCGAGCCCTTCGACCAGCACGCTCGCCTGCCCCTCGTGCGGCCAGGGCAACGACACCGTGGGGCGGTGCTCCGGCCGCCGGCCGAGGAGACCGCCCGTCCGGGACCCGTCGCCTCCGTCGCCGTCGTCGCCCGTGGCGACGACCAGCGCGCCCAGCACGATCAGGGTGACCAGGGCAGCCGCGCCTGCCACGATGGGCACGGGGATACGCCGTGCGCGGAGCGACCGGCCCGCCGCGGACCACGGTCCACCGGTGTCACGTTCGCGGGGTTCGGGGACTGGGCGCATGGACGGGCACCTCCACGGGATCACGGCGTGGCTCTCACGCACACCGCCCACCGTGGAACGCGCTGGTGTCCGCCCGGCCGTGACCGTGCCTCCGCCACCGCTCGACCGGTCATCCGTCGTGTATCGACGCCGTCCGGCCGCGCGCCGCGCCTCAGTCGGCCGCGGGCAACCGGAGCGTGGCGAGGGCCCCGCCGTCGGGCGCGTTGGCGAAGGACAGCGACGCGCCGATGACCCGGGCCTGGCCGAGCGCGATCGTCAGCCCGAGGCCGTGGCCCCGACCGCGCTCCGAGGCCCCGGTGCGGAACCGCTGGGGCCCGTCCGCGAGCAGCTCGCGCGGGAATCCGGGGCCGTGGTCCCGTACGGTCACCGTGGTCCCCGCCACCGCGACCTCGACGGGCGCGCCGCCGTGCCGGTGGGCGTTGACGACGAGGTTGGCCACGATCCGGTCGACCCGGCGCGGGTCGGTCCGTGCGTACGCGGTGCCGTCGGAGGCGAACCGTGTCCGCAGCCCGGTGCGGGCCAGCGCGTCCTCGACGACCTCGGTGAGCGGGACGGGTCTGAGTTCGGCCCGCTCGGCGCCGGCGTCGAGCCGGGAGATCTCCAGCAGGTCCTCCACCAGGTCGCGCAACACCCCCACCCGGTCCCGGACCAGGTCGGTGGCCTCCCCGTCGGGCAGCAGCCCGCTCGCGGTGACCAGGCCCATCAGCGGGGTGCGCAGTTCGTGGGCGACGTCGGCGGTGAAGCGCTGCTCGGCCGTCAGCCGCCCGAGCAGGCTGTCGGCCATCGAGTCGACGGTGGCCGAGATCTCGGTGATCTCGTCGCCGCTGCGGCCGCCGCGGCCGTCCGCGGTCCTCGCGGCCAGGTCACCGGCCGCGATCCGGCGCGCGGTCCGTGCCACGCGCCGCAGCCTGCGGTTGGGCAGCTCGGCCGCGAGCGCCGTGAGCGGTACGACGACGGCCAGCGCGGCCAGGGAGTACTTCCACATGTGCCGGTCCAGGGCGCGCCGGGTGAGCAGGTCGGACGTCATGTCGGTGCTCATCGCCACCGGGCCGCCCCCGTACATCCGCGCCGCCCACATCTCCGGGTGGTCCCCGGGACCGTCGCCGTCGTACCAGGTGGCGTGCCCGGTGCTCGGCCCCTGCCCGTGCCGCAGCCGGTCCAGCAGTCCGGCGGGCATCGCGGCGGGCGACGTCTCCAGCCCTTGGGGCGGCACGCCGTCGCGCGCGTAGTCCTCCAGGGCCCGGTCCAGCTGGGCGGTGGCTTTCGCGCCGCCGTCGTTCATCGACCGCTCCAGGGTGCTGCGGTGGACCAGCACCCCCACGGTCAGCGCGATCGCGCAGCAGGCCACGGCCACGAGGAGGGCGATCCTCCAGCGCAGCGAACGCCAGTTGAGCAGGTCCCGTACGGTGTCCACCTCAGCGCCGCAGCTTGTAGCCGAAGCCGCGGACCGTCTCGATCCGGTCGGCCCCGATCTTCTTCCGCAGCCGCTGGACGCAGAGGTCCACCACACGGCTGTCGCCGTCCCAGCCGTAGTCCCACACGTTGCGCAGCAGGGTGTTCCGGTCCAGCACGACGCCGGGGTTCGCGGCGAACTCCAGGAGCAGCCGCAATTCGGTGGGGGCGAGCGCGACGGGTGCGCCCGCCCGGAACACCTCAAGACCGGCGGTGTCGATCGTCAGGTCACCGAAGACGAGCCGGGCGGGGTCCTGCGGCCGCCCCACCGGGTCCGCCGGGGGCGGGACCACTGCGGGGGCGGAGCCGGGGGTGAAGGTCGCCCGGCGCAGCAGCGAGCGGATCCGGGCCACCAGCACCGCGGTGTCCACGGGTTTGACCACGTAGTCGTCGGCGCCCGCCTCCAGGCCGGAGACGACGTCCAGTGCGTCGCCGCGCGCGGACATCATCAGGATCGGGTCCATGCTGGTCTCCCTGACCCTGCGGCACAGCCCGATCCCGTCCAGGCCCGGCAGCATCACGTCGAGCAGCAGCAGGTCGTGGCGGCCCTCCCGGAACAGTTCGAGCCCGGTCAGGCCGTCACCCGCCGACGTCACGCGGTAGCCGTAGCGCTCCAGCGCCATGGTGACCGATCTGCGGATCACCTCGTCGTCCTCGACGAGCAGGACCGCCACGGGCGCCGGGGCGGCCCCCTCTGTCACCAGAACCGACACTCTCTTCCCATCGGACGCAGGTACGGGGACTCCCATCATGCGCGAGGCGGACGCCCCGGCGGTGTCCGGTGGCGCTCGGCCATGCATCAACCGTGTATCAGCGCGCGCTCACGCCACGGCCGTCCCACCACGACCACCCGCCTCAGGACCGCAGGGCGTCGACGGGCTCCATGCGGGAGGCCCGCAGGGAGGGGTAGAGACCGGCCAGGAGTCCGACGAGGGCTCCGGCGACCGGGGCGCCGAAGGCGAGCCGGACGTCGAGGACCGGGGTCCAGTCCCGGACGGCGGAGACGGCCACCACGACGACCATGCCCAGGGCGGCGCCGACGACGCCGCCGAGGAGTCCTATGGTCGTCGACTCCAGCAGGAACTGGCCGGCGACCTGGCGTCGCGAGGCGCCGAGGGCGCGGCGCAGTCCGATCTCCCCGATCCGTTCGATGACCGTCACCAGCGTCACGTTGGCGATGCCGATGGCCCCGACCACCAGCGAGACCAGTCCGAGGACCAGGAACAGGCCGTTGACGTCGCCCTGTACTCCCTTGCGTGCCTTGGCCGGGTCGGGCGGTGCCGTGACGGCGAGCGCGCCCTCGGCTCCGGGGGCCAGCGCGATGGGTGCCTGGTGGGCCACCTGGTTCGCGGCGCCGAGCGCGGTGTTGATCAGTACCCGGGTGACCACTCCGAGGCCGAGCTGGTCCTGCGCCGTCGTGGGCGGCAGGATCACGGCGGTGGCGAGCTGCTGTTCCCGTTCGGCTCCGCCGAGGATCCCGATGACGGTGAAGGCCTGGCCCTTGAGGAAGACGGCGGGCGAGTCCTTGACCGAGCCGATGCCGAGCAGCCGTGCGGCCTGGTCGCCGATCACCGCCACCCGGCCGTGCCGGGCGACGTCCCCGTCGTCGAAGAAGCGTCCGGCGGTCATCGTGCCGCGCACCGCGGCGGGCAGCGTCGGGGACGCCGCGACGACCGCCATGGTCTGGCCGGTGACCTCCCCGGGTGCCACCACGTCGTTCGCCCGTACCTGGACGCTCGCGGTCGCCTGGGATTCGGCGATGGCCGCCACCGAGTCGACCCCGGCCAGCCGCCGGACGGCTTCGACGCCCGACCAGTCCACGAGCGGGACGGGGTCGGCCGACGGCGGCGGCGCGGGCACGACCACCGTGACCGAGGTGGCGGTGAGTGCGTCGAACCGGCCGACGATCTGGTTGCCCGCCGTGGACGAGACCCCGATGGTGATGACCAGGGTGGTGATGCCGAGGACGGTGCCCAGGGTGGTCAGGGCGGAACGCATGGGACGGGCGAGCACCCCCGCCAGCGCCTCGGTCCACAGGTCCCGGAAGTCCATCCAGGGGTGCTCGATGCCCCTGGACCTGCCGCGGCGCCGGGCCCGGCCCCGGCGGGCGGTGTGCCGTCCGCCGGGGGGCGGCCCGGCGATCGGCGGAGCGGCCGGGGCCGGGACGCGTACCCGGGTCCTCATCGGTCCTCCTCGGTGAGGCGTCCGTCGCTGATCCGCACCCGGCGGTCGGCCCGCGCGCTGACCGTCTCCTCGTGGGTGATCACGACCAGGGTCATGCCCTGCTCGCTGAGCTGGTCGAAGAGGTCCAGCACCGACGCGGTGTTCTCGCTGTCGAGGTTGCCGGTGGGTTCGTCGCAGAGCAGCAGCGCGGGCTCGCTCATCAGCGCCCGCGCGATCGCCACGCGCTGCCTCTCGCCACCGGAGAGCCGGTCCGGCCGGAAGCCGGTGCGGTGTGCCAGGCCCACCCGTCGCAGTGCCTCCTCGGCCCTGGCGCGGCGGCCGGCCCGGCCGCGCCCCGGGCGCGGCCGGCGGTAGGCCTCGGCGAGCATGACGTTCTCGTCCACCGTCCGGTAGGGCAGCAGGTGGAAGGACTGGAAGACGAATCCGATCCGGCTGCCGCGCAGCGAGGTGCGCTGGAGGTCGCCGAGGGTGTTGGTCTCCACGCCGTCGAGCCAGTACGCGCCCGAGGTGGGGCGGTCCAGCAGCCCCAGGGTGTTGAGCAGCGTCGACTTGCCGGAGCCGGACGGGCCGACGATCGACAGGTGCTCGCCGCGCCGGACGGCCAGGTCCACGTCCCGCAGGGCGTGCACCGGCGGTTCTGAGTCGAAGGTCCGGCCGACGGAGACCAGCTGGATGACGGTGTCCGCGTCGGGCACCACCGACAGTGCGGGGCCGGTCATCGTCCGACCACCACCGGATCGCCCGCCGTGAGGTCGTCACCGGACGCGGTGACCTCCACCTGGCCGTCCGCGGACAGGCCCGCCTTCACGGGGACGTCCACGACCTTGCCGCCCCGCACGACCTGCACCCTGGCCTGCCCGCCGGCCGATGTGTGCAGCGCGGCGATGGGCACCGTCAGCACGTCGCCGTCGGAGGAACCCACCTCGATGGTCACCATCGCGGACCCGTTGGCGTTCTTGGCCAGCTTCCCCGACGGGACGGAGATCTGCACCGGTACGGGGGCCGCCGCTTCGCCGCCGCCCCCCGACGTCCCCGGCGCGTCCTTGCCGTCGCCCGCGTCGTCCTTCGGGACCTCGTCGCCGAGCGCCACCAGCCGCCCCCGCACCTTCGTGCCGTCGGGGGTCTCCACCTGGGCCGTCATCCCCTTGTGGAGCAGCTTGGCGTCGCTGCCCGGCACCACGGCCTGCACCACGACCTTGGAACTGGTCATGGTGCCGATCGTTCCGGACGGGGTGTCGCCGGTCTTCAAGGACACCTTGTCCAGCCGGGCCGGCAGGTCCGGCAGGAAGACCACCTCGCCCGCCGGGATCTTGGTGCCGTAGCCGGCCTCGAAGGCGGAGAGCGCGGCGTTGGCCGCGTCCAGCTGCTGCTGTGCCGCCTTGAGCCGCAGCTTTCCGGATCCGCCACCGGCGCCGGAGCCGCTGCCGGGGTCCTGTGCGTCCAGGAGTGCCTGCTGTGCGGTGGTCACGGCCGCTTCCAGCGTCCCCAACTGCTGCTTGTCCGCGAATCCGGGCTCCTCGGCGCGGAAGCCCTTGCTCTTGTACCAGCGGCTCACCGCCGCGGCGTCGGCTTGCCCGTACGTCCCGGTGGTCCCACCCGGGTCGAACCCGAGGCGGCCCAGGGCCCGTTCGAGCTGCTCGACGTCGTCGCCGGTGGCGCCGGGACCGAGCGTGCGGTACATCGGGACGGATCCCCTGAGCACCAGCACCGGCCGGCCGCTCACCTGCATCAGCACGTCGCCCTCCTTCACCTCCGATCCGGCGACCGGAGCCTTGGTGACGCGCTGGACGGCGGCGTCGCCGGCCCCGGAGTCCCCGGCGCCGGAGTCCGGGGACCCGACGGGCCCAGCCAGCGCCAGGCTCTGCGGTGAGGCGAACTCCACCGAGCCCTGGGCCACCACGCTCGCGGTCAGCGACCGCCGTTCCACCGCGACGGTGACCGGTCCGGCCTTCGGCGGGCGGTGGGCGGCGGCCGCGTCGGCCGGCGACTGCATCTGCGATCCGGCGAACCAGCCGCCCGCGCCCACCAGCCCCACCCCGGCGACGATGACGCCCAGCTGCCTGGGCCGGCTGCCCACCTTGCGACGCTGGCTCACCCGGCACCGCCGCCGCTGGTCGGGGCCTTGAAGAACTTCGGGAAGTAGGCGGCCCGGAAGGCCTTGCCGCATTCCAGGTCCTGGAGCGCCAGGTCGATGTCCTTGGCGAGCAGGGGCATGGCCTCGTCCTTGCCCATGGGTTTCGTGGAGGTACCGTCGGGGTTCGCCTCGGCGACACCGGCCATGGCGCCGGGGGCGGCGGAGGTCATCGCCTGCAGCTTCACCATCTCCCCGATGCCGGTCGGCTGCGTCGTCGTGACGGGGATGCCGTGGTCCTTCAGGCACGAGGCGTAGGACTGCGCCAGGGTGACCAGCCGGGAATCGCCGTTGAGCGCCTGCGCGTTCGCCTGGTTCCGCTGTGCGGTCGTGACGCTCCGCTCCTGGGCAGAGGCGTTGCCGTAGACCTCCTTGTTGGCCTCCCCGTCGCATCCGGTCCACTGCTTCTCACCGGTCTTCGGGTCCGGGGGGCCTCCCATGGCCTTGTCCCAGGCGGCCTTCTGCGCGGAGGTGAGGGTGGCGACGTAGTCCGCGTTGGGCGAGATGTTCGCGTCGTCGCGGGCGGCCTCGCTGCCCGGCGCCTGGGGATCGTCGGGGTAGACGACGCCCGCGTAGACGCCGAAGCCGTACTTCTGCCGGTACTTCTTCGTCAGGCCGTAGTCGGCCCCGTCGGTGGCCCAGGAGTCCGCGGGGTCCTCGGGGGCGACGGGGGTGTAGGGGAAGCCCTTCTTCTTCATGCAGGCCGCGATGGCGTTCTGCAGGCGGTACTGCTCCTTGAGCTCCGCGCCGGCGTCCGCGGGGACGTCGAGCTGTCCCCGCGCTCCGGCCGGGTCCTTGCCACCGCCCGCCGCGTGCGATGCCGACTGCGCGCCGCAGGCCGCCAGCAGCGGCAGGAGGCTCACCGCCGCGGCCAGTCTCCGGACAGTGCGGGATCCAGACATGCTCATCCATCCGATCGGGGGAGAAGGGAGGTCGTCGCCCCTGAGGGGGCGTCACCGGGTTCGTGCGTCCAAGGCTGGCGTCCGCAGGTGATGGCTCCTGGCCCGGATCATGACCGAGCTGTAACGCCGGCTCACGGCACGTGCGGGCCGGTGACGAAGTGACCGTTCCTGTCGTAGGGCCAGGCGTTGGCGACACATCCGTGCAGGCCCTTGATCTGCTGCATCATCACCGGGGCCGGTTGTCCGGGGCCCGCGCAGGTGGTGTGCGTGTAGTTCAGGAAGTGCCCCATCTCGTGGTTGATGATCAGCGCCCGGTAGTCGTGGATCGGGCCGTCGAACGTCGGCGAGCCCTTGACCCAGCGCTTGAGGTTCACCACGACCCCGCCGGGGACCTCGCAGTTGTACTCGCCCTGGGTGTCCTGCTTGATGCCCGTCCAGCACAGGGCGTCCGCCGTGCCCGGCGTCGCGATCCGCACCGTGAGGTCGTGGGGTTGTCCCGCGCTCACCAGCTGGAACGCGAAGGCGGGGTTGTGGGTCCAGCCCCGGGGGGCGGCGAGGATGTCGGCGATCTCGTTGGCCGCCTGGTCCGGCGAGATGTCGAGGCCGGTCTCGACCTTCACCACGTAGCGGAGCGGACGGGGACCGCGACCGACCTTCTCGCCGCCGGCCTGCGCGGTGACGAAGGTGCCGCTGCCCGTCGCGGGGACGTCGATCTCGGTGGGGGTCGGCGTCGGCGTCGGGG
>NZ_JARAVK010000084.1:0-36062 GCF_033792765.1 Streptomyces sp. PA03-6a
GGCGGGGGCGTGCCGTGTGACCGAGGTCATGGCAGGGCCGGTGGTGGATCCGCCACGGGGCGCCCGGGCCACGTGGGATGCTCGGGGCGGTTGTTACCCGTCGGTAAGTCGCGGGTCGCCCTCTCTGCCGTGCGTACCCCCCACCACACGCTCCGAGGACCCTCCATGCGCGCATCCGCCTCCAGGCACGTCCGCTTAGCCGCCGCCGCGGCCGTCTCCCTCCTGCTCGCCGGGTGTTCGGCCGCCGCCGCCCCCTCGGCCGCCACCCCCGCCCAGGCCGCGCCGCCGTCCGCCACCGCGCGGGCCGCGGCCGGTGTCCAGGCCGCGCCGTCCCATGACCTCACCGTCAAGGCGGCGCCCACGAACACCTCGACCGCCGTCGCCCGGGCTGGCGGCGACGGGCACGCCCGGCGGGCGGCGCTCAAGGTCGCCTCGTACGACGGCACGACCCGGCGGGCCGTCATCTCCGCCGCCGAGGCGCCGCGGACCGGCGACGTGATCGCCAGCGGTCCTGCCCCCGGAGCCCCCGACGGGCTGCTGGCCGAGGTCACCCGCGTCCTGGACGGCGACGGCGCACGGACCCGGGTCGAGACGGCGCCCGCCACGATGAGCGCCCTGCTCGGCGGGGACAAGGCCGAGGGCACCGTGCCGGTCGACCCCGCGGACGTGGACGTCGAGCCCCTGGTGGCGGACGTCGAGGTCTCCCGGGCCACGGCGGGCGGCCGTACGACCGGCCCGGGCGGTGCCCGGTTGCCCCTGGGCAGCCTGCGCGTGGACGTCGGCGCGGAGGCCGGGGTGCCCGCCGCGGGCCTGCGGGTGTCCGGTTACGTCGAGGTCGCTCCCGAGGTCGAGTTCTCCTACGACGGCGGTCCGGCGTTCTCGCCCGACGCCGCGTTCCTCGGCCTGTCGGGACGGTGGACCTCCGGCTGGGAGGTGCGCGGCCGGGCCGCCGTCTCCGCGGACGGCGGCCGGCCGCTGCGGGTGCCCTTCGCCAGGCTGCACGCGGACCCGGTCATCCAGGTCGGGCCGGTCCCGGTGGTCGTCAACCTCGACCTGACCTGCTACCTCCAGGTCGAGGCGGACGGCACGGTGAGCGTCGACGTACGGCAGGACCTCAAGGGCGGCTTCCGCCTCGGCGGCGACTACGAACGGACCGCGGGCTGGCGGCCGGTCACCGCGGCCGACATGACGAGCACCCCCGTCCGCGCCGCGCTGACCGCCACCGGCCGGGTCAAGGCCACGGTCGGCGCCGAGGCGAGCGTCGGCCTGTACGGGGCGGTGGGCGTCACCGCCGACCTCGCGCCCTACCTGCGCGGTGAGGCCACGGCCGGCGCCGCGTCCCGGGGCAGCGCCGGCTCCGCGGCCCCGGCCTGGAGGCTGTACGGCGGTGTGGACCTCACCGGGGCGCTGCAACTGCGCCTGGGCGTCTTCGGCACCCCGCTCATGGAGCAGCGCGTCCCGCTCGGCGCCGTGCACCGCGAATGGCTCCTGGACGACGGCTCCCTCCGGCCGAGGGCCTGACTCCGGCCCGGTGCCCGCTCCCGGTTCGGGCCGTCAGAGCAGGGGGTTGGGCAGGCCCGTCCAGTGGTCGCCGTTGGTGGCCCCGGCAGGGTGCCCCCGTGTGCTGGTCGCCCCGTGCGCCTCCGTCCTGGCCTTCTGCCTGGCGGCGGCGTCTCGTCGGGGCCGTCCCGCTAGAGCCTGTCGTCAAAGGAGCGCCGGCCGCCCGGAGGGCGGGCCCAGCGGCGTCTGGTGCGGTGCATCGTAAGGCGGAGAGTCGTCCTCGTAGTGGGCTACTCGGACGATTCGACAACGCAGCGAGGTGCCGTGCCAGGCGCCGCTGGGCAGGCGGGACTTTGACGACACGCTCTAGGGGGGAGCGGTGCGCTGCTCCCGCTGTTCGGCGACGCTCCCGGTTCGGGCCGTCAGAGCAGGGGGTTGGGCAGGCCCGTCCAGTGGTCGCCGCTCGCGGAGGTCTCCAGCCGCATCAAGGTGAGTGCCTTGACGGGGAGTTCGGGGGCGGAGAGCAGGGCCGCGCGGTCGGTGCGGGTGTCCGCCGTGGCGGGAAGGGCGTCGAAGGCGCGGGCGGTCTCGGTGCGCACCGAGGCCCACAGCCGTGCCTCGGTGGGGCGATGGGCCTCGCCGAGCGCGGAGACGAGGCTGCCGAACGTGGTGGCGACCAGGGATCCGTAGAGCTTGGCGTGCAGGACCGCGGGGTCGTCGCTCAGGCCCCGGCCGAGCGGGGGCACGGTGACGCCGTGCCGGGCGAGGCGGGCCGGGCTGATCCGGACGTCGGCCAGGTCGCGGTAGACCAGCCGCAGCGGCCGGGCGTGCCGGTCGAGGACGACCAGGAGGTTCTGCCCGTGCGCCTCCAGGGCGATGCCCTGGGACAGCAGCCGCAGCATGACCGGCAGCGCGAGCCGGGCGAAGGCGGTGAGCCAGGCGGTGCCGTCCTGCGGGGCGCCCGGTCCCGCGGCCGTGAGCAGTGAGCGGAGCAGGGGCGGTCCGCCGTCGGCGGGCCGCCCGGTGAGCGCGGCGACGGGCAGCACGCTCTCGCCGGCCGCCGGGTCGGCGAAAGCGGACGGGGACTCCCGCAGCAGCGCCGCGAGGTCGGGGCTGGCCTCACCGCCGACGACCGCGGCGGCCGCCGCGAGGTTGCGGGTGACGCGCAGCGTGCCGCCGCCGAGCCGCAGGGTCAGCTCGTCCAGCAGCGCGGACAGCGGCTCGCTGTCGGTCACCGAGCGGGCCGAGATGTCGCGGACGGCCGAGGTCATCCGCATGCTCAGCGCCGTCTTCAGATGCGGCCCGCCGTCGAGCGGGGCGAGGGTGCGCACCGACATCAGCGGCCGGGTGGGGACCGCGGCCTCGGCGTACGGGCGCAGCCCCAGGGCGGGCAGGATGTGCCGGGTCTGCCAGGGGTGGACGGGCAGCAGGAGCCGGTCGCCGTCGCGGAACCGGTCCGGCCAGGCGCCCGTGACCAGGGAGCCGGCGGCCGGGACGGCGACGAGGTCGAGGGCGACGACGGGCCGGTGCTCGGGCCCGAAGGCCAGTTGCTCGGCCACGGAGAAGCCGGGACGGCTGCGGCAGCACGGGTGGTAGGGATGGCCGTCGACGACGCCCTGCTCGAAGGAGGCGAGCGTCGGCGGCCGGCCGCCGTGGCCCGCCATGCCCGCGGCGCCCGCCCGGGACAGGGCCAACGAGGCGACGCTGTCGTCGAGTTCGTCGCGCAGCAGGCCCGATCCCGGCAGCCCGAGGGCCTCCACCAGGGCGGCCGGGTGGTCGTGGGGCCGGCCGTCCAGCAGCAGGGCGGGCTCGTCCTTCGGCGACCCCAGATCGTGCGGCAGCCGCCGCGGCCCGGTGAGCACCCGGCCGTCGAGGAACAGCACGCGGTCCGGGCCGCGCGAGGCGACGCCCGGCAGGGGTTCCAGGAGCAGGGCACGCCACAGACGGCCGAGGACGGCGGCGCGGGCACCGGGGAGCGCGGCGGTGTACGCGTCGTGCAGGTCGGGGCGGAGCGGCGCCAGCTCGGTGGCGAACGCCGTCTCCAGGGGGCGCCGCGTCGCAGCCGCCGAGTGCGGGTACATGATGGGTCCCTACCCTACGAGGAGGCGGCCGACCGTGCATCGACCAGCGCACCGACCAGCGGGAACGAGCCGTCGTGGGTGACGCCTGGGACCGCGCCGAGGCGCTCTCCGCGACGGCCCTGCTGAACTGCCTGCTGCGCGAGCTGGCCGAGGCCGCGGGCGAGGACGGGGGCCGTCCGGTCCACCGGCTGCCCGCGACCGGCCGGCTGCTGCGGGTGCGGGCCGGGCGCCATCCCGCCGGGCCCGAGCTGCGCGCCGGGGACGGCTGGCGGCCGCTCCCGCTGGAGGCGCTGGTCGACGTCGCCGCCGCGGAGCTCACCGCGCGCACCGGTGTCGCGGGCACCGGGCTGCCCGCCGAGATCGGCGACAGCCGCGACGTGCTCGCCGCCCTGCTGGAGGCCCGCGAGCACGCACCGCCGCCCGCCGATCCGTACCTGCGTTCCGAGCAGGCCCTGGTGGCCGGTCACCGCCACCACCCCGCCCCCAAGACCCGCGGCGGCGGCTCGCCGGAGAGCTGGCTGCCCTACGCGCCGGAGGCGCACACGAGCTTCCCGCTCACGCTGCTCGCGGTCCGCGCGGACCTGCTGGCCGGTGAGGGCGACACCTCGGTGCTCGACCGGCTGTACCCGGACGTCCCCGAGGGCCACCGGGTCCTGCCCGCGCACCCCTGGCAGCTGGCCCTGCTGGGCGACCTCCCCGCGTTCCGGGACGGACGTCTGCTGCGCCTGGGGCACACCGCCGTACCGGCCGTGCCGACGGCGTCCCTGCGGACGGTGTACCTGCCGGACGCCGACCTCTTCCTGAAGTTCAGCCTCGACGTGCGGATCACCAACGACATCCGCCGGCTGTGGCGGCACGACCTGCGCTGGCTCGGGCCGGTGGACGAGGTGCTGCGCGCGGTCCCGGAGGCGGACGTCCTGTCCGACCACGGCTACCGGACCGCCGACCTGGGCGGCCTCGACGCGTTCGAGGGGCTGGCCGTGCTCGTCCGGGACGGCTTCGGGGAGCACCTGCGCCCCGGGCTGACCCCGCTGCTCGCGGCGGCCGTCGCCGAGGGGTACGAGGGCAGCCCGCTCGCCGCGCCGGGCCTGACCGCGGACGGCGCGCTGGCCTGGTGGGAGGCGTACCTGCGGCAGGTCGTGCCGCCGGTGCTGCACGCGTACCTCCGGCACGGGGCGGTGCTGGAGTGCCACCTGCAGAACGTGCTCGTCGCCGTGGACGCCGACGGCGTGCCCGGCCAGGCGCTCTTCCGCGACCACGAGGGCGTCAAGCTGGTCGAGGAGCGGCACCACGAGCTGCTCCGCCGCCACGCACGTCCGGACGCGCCCGGGCCCGGAGTGGACGCCGCCCACGGCTGGGAACGCCTGGTCTACTGCCTCGTCACCAACAACCTGCTGGAGATCGCGGGCGCGGTCGCCGAACGCCACCCGGAGCTCACGCCGGTGCTGTGGGCGCGGGCCCGGGCGTTCCTCGCGGAGTGGGCGGCCGGGCAGGGGGACCCGGCGCCCGTGCGGGAGCTGCTCGCCGCCCCGTACGTCCCCGCGAAGACCAACCTGCTGCTGCGCTGGACCGGCGCGGACGGCGCCGCCGCCCGCTACCTGCCGCTGCCGAACCCGCTGCGGCCTCAGGGCGCCGTGGTGACCGACTCCAGCGAACGGCGCGTGGCGGGGCCGTAGAACCCGGAGGTGTCGCCCGTGACGCCGTAGCCCATCTGGTACCGCTGGACGGCGTACTTGACGCCGCCGTCGTACTTGCCGTCGGCCGGACCGTCGTAGAGCTGGACCTGGGCGAGCCGCTGCTGCAGCGCCAGGACCTCGGGGCCGCGCGAACCGGGCTTGAGCACCGCGCCGGAGCCGGCGGTCGCGGTGCCGGTGGCCCCGCCCGGGGCGGTCGCGGTCGCGGTGCCCGTGGCGGAGGCGCGCGGCAGGGTGCCGGACGCGGAACCGGAGCCGGACGGGGAGGCCTCGCCCGCGCCCGTACGCGCCGACGGGACCGGGGCGCCGCGCGAGGGCTCCGCGGTGCCGTCGGAGTCCGGCAGGCTCGGCAGCGTGAGCCGCGGCGGCGAGGTGCTCGGACCGGGCAGCGCACGGTCGGCCTCGCCCGGACCGGTGACGAGGTGCCCGAGCAGGGCCAGGACACCGACGCCGGCGACCGCCCCGGCCACCGTGACGACGGCCCGCAGGCGCCGCCGGGAGCGGGCCGCCCCGCCGCGCGCCCCGCGGCGCCCGCCCGCCGGGTGCGGTACCCGCGGCGGCGGCTCCTGCGGGTCGCCGGGGCCACCGCCCGTGCCGTGCGGCGTGTCGGGGAACACTTCGGCGTAGTCGGGCGTGGGCCCCTCGGAGCCCACGCCTATCAGCGGTCTGGCGGTCGTCCCGCCCGCCCGGCCGTCGTTCATCTCTCCTCGCCCGCCTGGTCGGGCACGAGGCGTTCGAGGACGTCCTGGAACTCCTCGCCGACGGTGATCAGCAGCCCGTCGCCGTCCTTCCGGCTGAGCTGGGTCAGCACGCCGTCCCGCCACCAGTAGACGTACGGGCTGATGGGGCCCACCGCGTCCTCGTGGCCCGCCGCCGCGAAACCCGCCATGCCGTTGAGCGCCGGGATGACGCCGCTGTCACGGATGGCGTGGAAGGCCAGCTGGTGCCGGAACGGCATGGCCACCAGCGCCCCGTCGGCGGTCAGCGGCTCCCCGGTGACCCGTTCCACCAGCTCGTCCAGGACCAGCACCCGGGCGGCGGTGAAGAAGGAGTCCCCGACGAGGACGTCGAAGCGCACGTCGGCGTGCCGGACCACCTCGTGCCGTTCCACCGGCAGGTCGCGCAGGTTGAGCAGGGCGCGGCCGCGCAGCTCACGGGCGTCGCCGAGCGGGACCAGGGCGTGGTCGGCGAGCGTCATCACGCTCTCCGGGAGGTCCAGGGCGAGCACCTCAAGCAGCCCGGGCGCGGCGATCCGGGCGTAGCGGAAGGTCTCCGGGTCGACGGCGTCGGGGGTGACCAGACGCGGGTAGAGCCGTTCGCGGATCTCCTCGGCGGGCAGGGTCTCCAGCGGCGAGGGCCCGTCGAGGGTGCGCAGCACCGCACCGATGTGCTCCCGCGCCAGCAGCGGCCACACGCGCGGGCCGCGCCGGTCGTTGTGGCACAGCGCGGCGAGGTTGCCGAGCCCGAAGCGACGGCCGGAGTCGTCGGTCACCATGTCGGCGAAGACCGTGACCTCCAGCCCGAGTTCGGCGAACGACTCGCGCACGATCGCGCGGAAGCGCGCGCCCTCGTCCACCGAGAAGAAGGCGTACTCGGGGTCGCGGGGTGCGTCCCGCTGGTCACGCTTCGGCCCGCGCCGGAAAATCCCCACCTCAACTGTCCCCTCGACCTGGACTCGACGAGCAGGGCGCGATCCTATCGGCAGGCGCCCGGGGCCGCCGTCTCCGTCAGGCTTCGCCGTCCGGCGCGTCCCGGTAGGTCTCCAGCAGCCGCAGCCACACCTCGCTCATCGTGGGGAAGGCCGGTACGGCGTGCCACAGCCGTTCCAGCGGCACCTCGCCGGCGACGGCGATGGTGGCGGAGTGCAGCAGTTCGCCGACCGACGGGCCGACGAAGGTGACGCCGACGAGGTGACCCCGGTCCAGGTCGACGACGGCACGCGCCTTGCCCTTGTACCCGTCGGCGTACAGCCCGGCTCCGGAGACGTTGCCGATGTCGTAGTCCACGACCTTGACGCGGCGGCCCTCCCGCTCGGCCTGCTCGGCGGTGATGCCGACGGCGGCGGCCTCGGGCTCGGTGAAGACGACCTGGGGGACGGCGACGTTGTCGGCGGTGGCCGCGTGCCGGCCCCAGGGGGCGGTGTCCAGGGGTTCCCCCTTGGCGCGGGCGGCGATGGCGGCGCCGGCGATACGGCCCTGGTACTTGCCCTGGTGGGTGAGGAGGGCGCGGTGGTTGGTGTCCCCCGCGCAGTACAGCCAGCCGCCCTCGACGCCCTTGACCAGGCAGGTGTCGTCGACGTCCAGCCACGCCCCGGGGGTCAGGCCGACCGTCTCCAGGCCCAGGGCGTCGGTGTGCGGGACGCGGCCGGTGGCGAACAGGGCCTCGTCGGTGACGAGTTCCGACCCGTCGGAGAGCACCAGGGTGACCGGCCCGGACTCCGACGCCCTCCGCAGTTCGGTGACCGACACGCCGGTGCGGATGTCCACCCCGGCGGCGCGCATCCCGTCCGCGACGAGCTCGCCCACGAACGGCTCCCAGCGGGGCAGCAGCCCGGAGCCGCGGACCAGCACGGTCACCTCGGAGCCGAGCGACCGCCAGGCGGTCGCCATCTCGACGCAGACGACGCCTCCGCCGACCACCGCGAGCCGCCCCGGCACCTCGGGGGAACTGGTGGCGTCGCGGCTGGTCCACACGTGGTCGTCGGCGATGCCGGGCAGGTCGGGCAGTTGCGCGCGGGTACCGGTGCAGACCGCCACGGCGTGCCGGGCGACCAGGACGCGCTCGCCGCCGTCCGGGGTGTCGACCACGACCCGGCGCGGGCCGTCGAGCCGGCCGCGGCCCCGGACGAGGTCGATGCCGGCCGAGTCCAGCCAGCCCACCGCCCCGTCGTCCTTCCAGTTCCCCGTCCACCAGTCGCGGCGGGCCAGCACCGCGGCGGCGTCGAGCCGCCCGCCGGCCGCCTCCCGTGCCCCCGCGACCGCCCGCGCCGCGTCCAGGGCGGCCTGCGGGCGCAGCAGCGCCTTGCTGGGGATGCACGCCCAGTACGAGCACTCGCCGCCGACCAGTTCCGCCTCGACCACCACGGTGGTCAGTCCGGCCTGCCTGGTGCGGTCGGCGAGGTTCTCCCCGGTGGGGCCCGCGCCGATGACGATGACGTCGTAGGTGTCCGTGCTCGCGTTCGTGCTGCTGTCTGCCGCCGTGGTCATGGTTCCACCGTAGGCAACACCGCGTCCGCGCACAGCCGGAACCAGCGTGTCCCGCCGCTTCACCCGTACGGCGAGGGGCGTCCCCGCCGTGGTGACCGGCCCCAGGGGGCGGGACGGGCGGCGGCGCCGGGAGCCCGCCTCGTGGACATCGCCCGGGGCGGATGGGGAGCGGGACCTCACGCGACTGGGGGCCATCAGGGCGAGGCCGGAGGCGGCGCCCGAGGATGCCGGCGTCTGCCGCCGCCGGTCGGGGGCGCTTCACGCGGGCAGTTGCTGCTCCGTCCAGATGACCTTGCCCCGTTCGGTGTAGCGGGTGCCCCAGCGGCGGCAGAGCTGGGCGACGAGGAAGATCCCGCGGCCGCCCTCGTCGGTGGTGGCCGCGCGGCGCAGCCGGGGGGAGGTGCCGCTGGCGTCGGCGACCTCGAAGACCAGCGCCCGGTCGCGCAGCAGCCTGGCCTGCACGGGGCCGGCGCCGTGGCGGATGGCGTTGGTGATCAGCTCGCTGGCGATCAGCTCGGTGGTGAAGGTGAGCTCGTCGAGGCCCCAGGCGCGCAGCCGGCGGGTGATCGCGGAGCGGAGCGCGGAGACGGCCGCGGGGTCGTCGGGCACGTCCCAGCAGGCGACCTGACGCTCGTCCAGTGACCGGGTGCGGGCGACGAGCAGGACGACGTCGTCGGCGGAGGGGGCGGGGCGCAGCGCGGCCTCGAGCGCCGCGCAGACCTCCTCCGGCGGGCAGCCCCGCGGGACGGCGGTGAGGGCGCGGCCGAGCCGGCGCATCCCGGTGTCCGGGTCGAGGTGGCGGCCCTCGATGAGGCCGTCGGTGTACAGGACGAGGCCGCTGCCCTCGGGGACCGCGAACTCCGCGGCCTCGAAGGGGAGTCCGCCCAGGCCCAGGGGCGGCCCGGCGGGCAGGTCGGGGAAGCGCACCTCGCCGTCCGGGGCGAGCAGCGCGGGTGGCGGATGACCGGCCCGGGCCAGCTGGCAGCGCCGTGCGACCGGGTCGTAGACCGCGTAGAGGCAGGTCGCGCCGGCGAGGCCGGGACCGGAGCCGCTCTCGTCGTCTAGGCGGACGACGAGGTCGTCCAGGCGGCCCAGCAGCTCGTCCGGGGGCAGGTCGAGGGCGGAGAAGTTGTGCACGGCGGTGCGCAGCCTGCCCATGGCGGCGGCGGCGTGGATCCCGTGCCCGACGACGTCACCGACGACCAGGGCCACCCGCGCGCCGGAGAGCGGGATGACGTCGAACCAGTCGCCGCCGACCCGGCCGCGCGCCGCGGGGAGGTAGCGGTGGGCGACGTCCACGGCGTGCTGCTCCGGTACGCCGCGGGGGAGCAGGCTGCGCTGGAGTTCGAGGGCGAGGTGGTGCTCGCGGGTGAAGAGCCGCGCGTTGTCGATGCAGACGGCGGCGCGGGCGGCGAGGTCGCGGGCGAGGGTGAGGTCGTCCTCGGCGAACGGTTCGGTCCGCGCGGCGCGTTGGAAGGTGGCGACGCCCAGCAGGGTGTCGCGGGCGCGCAGGGGTACGGCGATGACGGCGCTCGGCTCGCCGTCGGGGCCCGGGGCGGTGTCGCGGACCGCGGAGCCGCCGTACAGCGCTCTGGCCTGGGGGCTGTCCGGGACGAGGTGAATCGGTTCGCCCCTGGCGTACGGGCCGTGGCCGCGGGCCGCGCCGTCCGCCGCCACCCGGCGCAGCCCCGCCCCGGGGCCCCCGGGGGCACCGGGGGCCGTGCCGTCCAGGACGGGGCAGTACAGGTCGACGGTCGCGTGGTCGGCGAACCGGGGTACGGCGGCCTCGACGATCTCGCGGGCGGTGCGGGCGACGTCGAGCGTGGTGCCGATCCGCAGGGCGGCGTCGCTGAGCAGTTCCAGGCGGCGGCGCGCGGCGACGGCCAGGCGGCCGACCCCCGGCTCGCCGACCAGCAGCGGGCGGCGTGCGGCCGCGCCGGGGGCGTCGCCGCGCGAGCCGGCGTCGCCGGGCACGCTGACCTCCACGACGGCCCCGCCCGCGAGGGGCCGGCATAGCAGGTGGGCCGTACGGCCGTGGGAGAGGGGGAGTTCGAGCGCCTCCCGCCGGCCGGCGGCGATCAGCCCGGCCGCGGTCTCGGCGAGCACCGACTCGTCCCCGTCGGTGAGCCCGGCCGGGGGGCCGACGCCGGGGATGTGCCCCACGCCGTCGAGCCGCAGGGGGGCGGCCGCGGCGCCGCGGTGCTCGGCGGTCAGGTAGCCCTGCAGCAGGGCGCGTTCGCGTTCGCCGCACTCCTCCAGGAGCCGCTGCTCGATGGCGAGGGCGCAGCCGCGGGCGAGTTCGGCCATGAGGGGGTGCGCGTCGCCGTACAGGCTGGTGAGGTCGAGCACGCCCTCCACCCGGCCGCTGAGGGGGTGGCGGACGGGCACGCCGAAGCAGGTGAAGCCGCGCAGGGCGGCGGAGAAGTGCTCCTCGCCGGAGACGCGGACGGGGTGCCGGGCGGCCAGGGCGGTGCCGATGCCGTTGGTCCCGGCGTCGAGTTCGTGGTAGCTGAAGCCCGGGGCGAGCCGGACCCGGTCAAGGGCGGGCAGCAGCGGCGGCTCGGCTGCCCGGCGGTCGATCACCAGCCCCCGGTCGTCGGTGAGCAGGACGGCGGTACGGGTGCCGGAGAGCGTGCCGGCGAGCCGGTCGAGGACCGGACCGGCGGCCCGGACCAGTGCCCCGGTGGGGTCGACGTCGTCGGTGTACGGGACCTCGAGCCGTTCGGGGTCGAGGCCGGCGGTCTGACAGCGTTCCCACGAAGCGAGGATGGGTACCCGCACGGATTCGACCACCAGGCTCACTCCTTGACGTCCGCGTCCCAGGTCCCGAACGTAGGGCGGCGGCACGGCGACGGGGGGCGGGTCGGTGAAATCCCCGCGTACAGCCACCCTTGTGGGTGACGGCCCGTTTGACAGGGGGCAACACGACCGTCACGGCGGGGGAGATCGCTTCGCGAAGCGGCGTGCGGTGGTGAAGACTTGGACGCGCCGCAGCCGTACGCCGTACTTGGGAGGATCCACCATGTCCACCACGCCCCACTCCACCACGCGGGTCGCGCACACCGTCTGGGACGGCAGTCTGACGGAGGGCAGCGGGGTCGTGACCCTCGACTCCTCCGGCATCGGGGAGTACCCGGTGACCTGGGTCGCCCGTTCCCAGGAGCCGGGCGGGAAGACCAGCCCCGAGGAGCTCATCGCCGCCGCCCACTCCAGCTGCTTCTCGATGGCCCTGTCGGCCGGCCTGGGCAAGGCGGGCACCCCGCCGACCCGGCTGCGCACGCAGGCCGACGTCACCTTCAAGCCGGGCACCGGGATCACCGGCATCCACCTGACCGTCGAGGGCGAGGTGCCCGGGATCGACGAGGCGGAGTTCGTCAAGGCGGCCGAGGACGCCAAGGCGAACTGCCCGGTGAGCAAGGCGCTCGCGGGCACGGAGATCACGCTCACGGCCTCGCTGGCCTGACGCCGCGCGGCGCCGGCCCGCGAGCCGGACCGCGTGCACCGCCCATCGAAACGTTTCGGTTTCGGTGGGCGGTGCCATATTGTCGTTGGGATACGAAACCGTTTCGCAGGGGACGAGAGACGGAGCAGGAACATGACGACCGACGCGAGCGCACCGGCGCGCCGCACCCGGCTGACGCCCGAGCGGGAGCAGGAGCTGTACGGCGCGGTGATCGACCTGCTGCGCGAGGTCGGGTACGACGCGCTGACGATGGACGCGGTCGCCACCCGCACCCGGTCCAGCAAGGCCACCCTCTACCGGCAGTGGAAGAGCAAGCCGGAGCTGGTCGTGACCGCGCTCAGGTGCACCAAGCCGGTGCACGTGGAGAACGTGGACACCGGTTCGCTCCCCGGCGACCTGCACGAGCTCGCCGACCGCATCGGCGACGGCTCGGACGTGGACACCCCGCTGATCCGGGGCCTGGCCCACGCCTCCGCCACCAATCCCGACCTCGCCGAGGCGATGCGCCAGCACCTGATCGAGCCCGAGCTCACCGGGGTGCGGCAGCTGCTGGGGCGGGCCGCCGACCGGGGGGAGATCGACGCCGCCGTCCCCGCGGCCGAGTTCATGCCGCACATGATGCTCGGCGCCGTGATCACCCGCCGCCTGCTGGAGGACGTGGAGGTCGACGCCGCCTTCATGCACCGCTACATCGACGCGGTGGTGCTGCCGGCCCTCGGCATCGGGCCGGGGCGCGGGCGCTGACGCCCGTTCCGGCCGGTTGTCGTGTGCGGGTGCGTTGCGCCTGCGGCGGGCGGGGGAAGACCAAACCGCAGCCGCGCCGCAGGCGTCAGTCGCTGACCGTGCTGCGCGGCCGGTACTCCAGGTCCTCGTACTCGGGGTGGTGCGCGATCCAGCCCGCGATGAACGGGCAGGCCGCCAGCACGCTCTGGCCGTGCTCCCGCGCCTCGTCCAGCGCGTGGCGGGCGAGCGCGGAGCCCACGCCCCGGCCCTCGAACTCCGGGTCCACCTCGGTGTGCAGGAAGGCGATCATCTCGGGGGTGCGGATGTACGTGGCGAAGCCCGCCAGCCTGCCGCCGACGTGCGCCTCGTAGCGGCGCGCGCCGGGGGTGTCCGTCACCTGTGCGGCGCTCTTCACGACTGGTAGCCCTCCACGGTGTGGGAGGGGCGCACCTTCGCCTCGCCCGGGTCCCCGCCCGCCTCGGTCTTGGCGCGGCGCTGGCGGAGCAGGTCCCAGCACTGGTCGAGCTCGCGCTCCAGCTCGTCGAGCCGGGCCTGCTCGGTGCCGCTGTCCACCCTCCCCTCGCTGAGGAGTTCGCGCAGGGTCCGCTCGTCGGAGACCATCGCGCTGATCCGTTCCAGGATCGCCCTCTCGGGGCGATCTCCCGTGTGCTGCTCGGCCACGGCCGCACCTCCCTCGGTCCTCGGCTCCCACTCTAGGCAGCCGGTTGCGCCCCTGCGATCGAAACACTTGCGTTTCGATAAGGTGGGCCCTAGTCTCGACGTGTACGAAACGGTTTCGTATCTCGTCGGGTTCCCGGCGTCCCGACCCCTCCCTGCCTCCCCGTGACCGACTGGAGCGCGTCCCGCATGTCCCAGAGCACCGCCGACCCGAAGGCCGGCACCGGCCTACCCCCCGTGGGGGCCGAGACGAAGGCGCCCGACGCCCCGGCGGCGCAGCGCTGGTGGGTCCTCGCCGTCATCGGCATCGCCCAGCTGATGGTCGTGCTCGACGCGACCATCGTGAACATCGCCCTTCCCTCGGCCCAGGCCGACCTGGGATTCACCGACGGCAACCGGCAGTGGATCGTCACCGCCTACGCCCTCGCCTTCGGCAGCCTGCTGCTGCTCGGCGGCCGGATCGCGGACCTCTTCGGCCGCAAGACCGCCTTCCTCATCGGCGTCGCGGGCTTCGCCGGGGCCTCCGCGCTCGGCGGCGCCGCCGGCAGCTTCGAGATGCTGGTGACCGCCCGGGCCCTGCAGGGAGCCTTCGGAGCGCTCCTCGCGCCCGCCGCGCTCTCGCTGCTCACCACGACCTTCACCGACGCCAGGGAACGCGCCCGCGCCTTCGGCATCTACGGCGCCATCGCCGGCTCCGGGGCGGCCGTCGGCCTGCTGCTCGGCGGGGTGCTGACCGAGTACCTGAACTGGCGCTGGACCCTCTACGTCAACCTGGCCTTCGCGCTGGTCGCCTTCCTCGGCGGCGCGGCCCTGCTGCGGCGGGCGAGCCGCCGTCCCGGCGCGACGATCGACCTGCCCGGCACCGTGCTGGTCTCCGCCGGGCTGTTCGCCGTCGTCTTCGGCTTCTCCAACGCCGAGAGCCACGACTGGAGCTCGCCGCAGGTGTGGGGCTACCTGGCCGCGGGCGCGCTGCTGCTGGCCGCCTTCGCCTGGTGGCAGACCCGGGCGCGGCACCCGCTGCTGCCGCTGCGCGTGCTGCTGGACCGCAACCGGGGCGCCTCCTTCGCCGCCTCACTGGTCTCCAGCGCCGGGATGTTCGCGGTCTTCCTCTTCCTCACCTACTACCTGCGGCTCACGCTCGGCTACTCCTCGGTCAGGACGGGCCTGGCCTTCCTCCCGCTGGTGGCCGCCCTGATGGTGGGCGCCCAGGTCGCCACCACCGTGCTGGTGCCGCGGGTGGGCCCGAAGCCCGTGGTGCCGGCCGGTTTCGGCCTCGCGGCGGCGGGCCTGGCCTGGCTGACCGGGCTCGGCCTGGACAGCGGCTACGCGGCCGACGTGCTGCCGCCGCTGCTGGTGATCGGCCTGGGCATGGGCCTGATCTTCCCGCCCGCGATGAACCTGGCCACCACCGGTGTCGGTGCCGAGGACGCGGGCGTCGCCTCCGCCGCCGTCAACGCCATGCAGCAGGTCGGCGGCTCGATCGGCACGGCGCTGCTGAACACCCTGGCCACCGGTGCCGCCACCGACTACGCCCTGGCCCACCGCACCGATCCGCTGGTGAAGGCGCAGGCCGCGCTGGAGGGCTACGCGACGGCCTACTGGTGGGCCGCGGCCTTCTTCGCCGCCGGCCTGGTGATCAGCTTCCTGCTGTACCGGCGTGGAATTCCCGCTCAGGACGGGAATGCTGAGGCCGCCCCGGTCGTCCACATGTAGGGGGGATGAGCTGCGGGGCCGCCCCTGAGCGGTGGGAAGGTCCCGCACGCGCCGACCCGTGGGGACGGGGTGCGGTGCGACGGAGGGCCCGGTGCCGGCGTCCGTGGTTGCACACGGAAGCCGTGCCGGGCCTTTCCCATGCGATTCCACGGTGATCCGGGGAGCCCGGGGCGGATGTGACGGAATCTGCGTGCGGTGCACCGCAAAAGGGAACCTATGGTCAGTTAATGTGCGTTTTCACTGGTCCATAGGGTTTCGTCGAAAGGCCCCTCGGTTGAACCTGCTCGACCTCCTGCTGCTGGTGCTGACCGTCGCCTACGCCGTCGCCGGCTTCCGGCGCGGACTGGTCGCGGGCTGCATCTCGCTCGCGGGCTTCCTCGGCGGTGCGGTGGTCGGCGTGTGGCTGCTGCCGTACGTGCTGCAGTACGTCGAGTCGGGCACGCCACGGGCGACGCTGGTCGCGCTGCTGACCGTCCTGGTGCCCGCGGCCGGCGGGCACGCCCTCGCCTCCGGGGTCGCCTGGAAGGTGCGGACGGGTCTGGACTGGGGTCCGCTGCGCTGGTTCGACGGGGTGGGCGGCGCGGTGGCGAACGCCGTGGCCGTGCTGCTGGTCGCCTGGGTGGCCGCGAGCGTGCTGGTGACGTCCTCCTCCAGCGTGCTGGCGCAGTCGATCCGCGGGTCCGAGGTGCTCGGCACGGTCCAGGACACCATGCCCCGGCAGGCACCCACCTGGTTCAGCAGGGCGACCAGCGCACTGGCCGAGGCCGGGTTCCCGCAGGTGTTCAACCCCTTCGAGTCCGAGCCCGTCAACGGGGTGCCCGCGCCCTCCGGGGACAACGTCACCACCGCCGCGGCCGGCGCGGCCGCGCGCAGCACCGTCAAGATCGAGGGCGTCGCCTTCGTGGACGGCCGCCGCCAGGGCCAGGAGGGCACCGGTTTCGTCTTCGCCGACGAGCACGTCATGACCAACGCCCACGTGGTGGCCGGGGTGGACGAACCCGCGGTGCAGGTCGGCGGGCTCGGGCGGGCCTACCGGGCCACCGTGGTGCTCTTCGACCCCGGTAAGGACGTCGCCGTCCTGGACGTCCCGGGGCTGGACGCGCCCGCGCTGAGCTTCACCGACGACGCCGTGAGCGGTGACGGCGCGGTCGTGGCGGGCTACCCGCAGGACGGCGGCCTCGACCTGCGCGCCGCGACGGTGGCCGGCCGGATCCGCGCCACCGGCCAGGACATCTACGGCGACGGCACGGTCACCCGCGACATCTACCAGGTCCGGTCCGTGGTGCGCCCGGGCAACTCCGGCGGCCCGCTGCTGGACACCTCCGGACGTGTCTACGGGGTGGTCTTCGCCCGCTCCACCGCCGACTCCACGACGGGCTACGTGCTGACCGCCGACGAGGTGCGCTCCGACGCGCAGCGCGGGGCGCACGCCAAGGAGCCGGTGGACACCGGCGACCGGGCCGCGCTGTGACGGGCGCACGGTGACCGCAGGACCGCGGCAGGCCTCCGCATACGTTCGACGTTAGACTTTCCCTTTACGCGGAAAACCGGGCGAACCCATCGAAATCGTCGAACCCATCGGGCGTCGTCCGGCGCCGAGCCGGACGAGGACGACCGCGGCCGAGCACGCCGGAGTGGTGCCGTTGTCATGATCTCCATCCTCTTCGCCGTCCTCGCGGCCTGCAGCAACGCCTTCGGGACGGTCCTGCAGCGGCGCGCGGTGCTCACCGTCCCCGCCTCGAAGTCCCTGCGCCTGGGCCTGATGAAGGACCTGCTGCGCACCCCGGTCTGGCTCGCCGGCATCCTCGGCGTCATCCTCGCCGCGATCTTCCAGGCGCTGGCGCTGGGCAGCGGTTCCCTCGCCGCGGTCCAGCCGGTGTTCATCCTGGAACTGCCGCTGGCCCTGGTGATCGGCGGCATGGTCTTCCACGTGGAGCTGTCCCGCAAGGCCTGGGTCAGTGTGGCGTGCATCGCCGGGGGCCTGGCGCTGTTCCTCTTCTCGATGGCGCCCAGCGGGGGGCGGGACCAGGTGCCGGGCATCTGGTGGGTGCCGACGCTGCTGATCGTCGGCGGGCTCGGCGCCGTGCTGGTGCTCGCCGGGCTGCGGCGGCCCACCGGCCTGATGCGCGCCGCCTGCCTCGGTGGGGCGGCGGCGGTCGGCAACGCCCTCACGGCCGCGCTGATCAAGTCGTCCATGGACGTCCTGGAGCACCAGGGGATCGCGGCCTGGCTGCTGTCCTGGCAGACCTACGCCTTCGCCGCGGCCGGCGGGTTCTCGTTGTTCCTGCTGGGGACCGCGATGCAGGGGGGACCGCTGATCGCCTCGCAGCCCGCCCTGACGCTCGGCGACGCCGTCGTCGGCTTCTGCCTGGGGGTCACGCTCTACGGCGAGCAGCCGCGCACCGGCTTCTGGCTGCTGCCCGCGCTGGCGGGGTTCGCGGTGCTCAGTTACGGCGTCTTCGCGATGTCCCGCACGCAGTGCCTGTACAAGTGCGTCCACCCCGAGGAGCACCTGGCCAGCCCGGCCGGGGAACCCGCCGCCTCGACCATGTGAGCCCCACGCGCGGACGCCCCCGGGACCGGCAGCCGGTCCCGGGGGCGTCCGCGCGTGCGGGGCGCCTCGTCAGTGGCGCGGGGCGGGGTACGCCTTGGGCAGGCGCATGCCGCGGTCGGCCATGATCTGCCGGACGTGGTTGGGGTAGTCGGTGATGATGCCGTCGATGCCCATGTCCATCAGGGCCTCGATGGTCGGGTTGTCGTCACAGGTCCACGGGATGACCTTCAGGCCGCGCTTGTGGGCGTCCTCCACCATCTTCTCGGTGACGTAGAACGTGAAGTTCGGGTCGGCGATGGTGCCGTTCTGCGGCATGCCGTAGACCGGGGAGAGCGCCTTGACGCCCGGTATGGCGGCGGCGGCCTTGACGAAGTCGCCGTCGTAGTCGTCGGCGTCGATGCCGCCGAGCCACGGGGAGGCGCCGGGCTTGCCGACCTGGAGGAAGTCGTAGTTGGTGAGCGCCACCAGCGGGTACTTCGGCGCGAGCTTGTGCATCTCGTTCAGGGCGCCCCAGTCGAAGGACTGGATGGTGACCTGCTTCTCGATGCCCGAGCGGTGGATCTCCTCGAAGACCCGGCGCACGAACAGCTCGCGCGGCGCGGTCTGCTCGGGAGCGCCGGCCTCCACCTTGGTCTCGATGTTGAGCTTGACCTTCTTGGCCTTGTAGCTCTTGACCAGGCCGAGGACGTCCTTGAGCTCCACCATGCGGTGGCCCTTGATCTGCTCCTGCTCGGGGAAGCCGGGCAGCTGCTGGTAGCCGCAGTCCATCGTCTTGATCTGGGCCAGCGTCAGGTCCTTGATGTACTTGCCGACGTACGGGTACATCGGGTCGCCGGCCGTCACGGGGCCGGTGTCCTTGCACTTCTGGGCGCTGATCTGGCGGTCGTGGTTGACGACGACCTTCTGGTCCTTGGTGACGTGGGTGTCCAGCTCCAGGGTGCTCACCCCGAGGCGCAGGGCCTTGCCGAAGCCCTCCAGGGACTCCTCGGTGGTCATGCCGATGCCACCGCGGTGGGCCTGCAGGTCGAAGGAGGCCTTGGGGGAGTGGCCGTGGCCGTGACCGTGGTCGGCCGTGGCCGCCTGGGCGGCGGTGGGGACCACGAGCGCGGGAACGACGGCCAGGGCTGCGATTGCGTGCCGGAGGGACATTTACACCTCGTCTACATCGGACGAACAGGACCTGGTGACGCTAAGCCGCAGGTCGAGCGCGTACGAAGCCCGCGCGTGAGGGCATGGTGAACGCCCGGGGAACGATCGTCCCCCGGGCGTGGCCCGGTCACGGACGGTGTCAGTCCAGGAGGCCGTCGTAGTCGGGGAGCTTGAAGGTGCGCTCGGCGTGGCCGCCCACCAGGTCGGTGGTGTTGTTGCCGATGTTCGCGACGATCGTGTAGCCGCGCTTCTCGATGGCGGCGCGCTGCGCCGTCTTGTACGCGCTGACCTCGTCGAAGAGGTCCGGGATCGAACGGCCGTAGAGCCCGGCGACCGGGTAGCCCTCGCGGTCGAGGTTGTAGTGCGTGGCCGGGTAGATGAAGTCCGGCCGGGCGGTGACGAAGAAGACGTCCACGCCACGGGAGTCCGCGTACCGGGCGAGGTCACGCGTCGGCGCGACGGCCGGCGGGAACCACCAGTCGAAGTACGTCTCCAGCGCGGTGTTGTCGATGTCCAGCACGATCGCCAGCTTCTCGCCGGGCTTCCGGGCGGCGGTGCGGTCCTGGACGTAGGTGTGCGCCTGGTCGATCACCGGGCGCACGTCCCGCAGCCAGGTCTCGTGGTCGACCGAGGCGGCGGTGGCGGAGGCCGTGGTGGCCGCCGCCACCGGGACGCCGGTGGGCTCGGCGGCGTGCGCGTCGGCGGGGAGCGCGATGCCGGACACCCCGGCGGCGATGATCGCCGCGACGACGGCGCCGCGTCTCCAGGTGAGGGTTTTGAGGGTTGTCATGCACCGTACGTTCGCTGGTGCGGGTGAGCGGAAACTGGCGTTCGGATTACCGGTTGGTAACTATCCTTGGGGCTCGGACAATTGGCCGGCGAAGGCCACGAACGCGGTCCACGCGTCCGGCTCGAAGGCCAGAACCGGGCCGGACCTGTCCTTGGAGTCCCGTACGTGGACGGCGGCCGGGCCGACCGCCACCTCGACGCACTGACCGCCGTCGCTGCCGCTGTGACGGGACTTGAACCACACGAGAGCGCTCACAGTTCACCCGCAATCTGCTCGATCACCTTGGCCGAGTCCTCCGGCGTGAGGGCCTGCGCCCGGATCATGCCATAGCGCTGGTGGAGCAGACCGGCCCTTTTCCGGTCATCGGTGAGCAGGCCCCCGGCCTGGCCCTCGGCGTAGGCGAGCAGGTGGCGTTCGGGGTTCTCCAGCAGGGTGAAGGGGCCGTCGAGTCCGGCGTGGGTCCCGTAGCGTGCCGGCATCACCTGGATCTGGACGTTGCGCCGCCGCCCCACCTCGACGAGGTGCCGCAACTGCTCCCTCATCACGGCCGGTCCACCCGTCGGGCGGCGCAGGACCCACTCCTCCAGGACGAAGGAGAGCATGCACACCGGCTTGCGGGTGAACAGCGCCTGGCGGGCCAGCCGGTCCTCGGTCCAGCGCTCGGCCTCGTCCTCCTCCAGGGCCGGACAACGGGCCGCGAAGACCGCGCGCATGTAGGCCTCGGTCTGCAGCAGGCCGTTGACGACATGGGAGTCGTACGCGCCCAGGCTCAGCGCCCGGGCCTCCTCGTCCGCGTACTCCCCGTACCCCACGGGCAGCCTCTCCCGGGACAGATGGGGTGCCACCGCCTTCAGCACCCCGGGTGAGCCCAGCAGTTGCTCGGCCCTGTCGATGAACGCCGTGCTGGCGATGCGCTCACCGCACTCGATCTTGACGGTCTGCGACTTCGAGTAGCCCGTGTGCGCCGCCACCGCGTCCAGGGTGAGCCCCTGGCCCTCGCGCAGCGCCTTGAGCAGGTCCCCGAAGATCCTCATGCTCACCGAGCGCTTGTCCTCGACCGTCACGCGGCCACCCCCGTCCGGCTCCCCTGGCGTCGTCCCGCAGCGCCACGCTAGGCACGCGGCGGCCGGCGGCGCGCCGGGAACCGGCGGAATTCACCTGACGCGGGGAATCGCGGACCGGGTGTGACGCAGGCCACGCCACGGTGTCGATGGATTCACGGCGCCCGCGCGGTCCACCGGGCATGACAGAAAACGTGAAGGGCCCGGCGAGTTACTTCCCGTCGATTGAGAAGAAGTACGGCCGGCCGGTCGAGGAGTGGAAGGAGCTCATCCGCTCCTCCCCGCTGACCCGGCACATGGAGCTCGTCGGCTGGCTGAAGGCCGAGCACGGACTCGGGCACGGACACGCCAACGCCCTGGTGGCGCACACCCTCGCCGAGGGGAAGGACGCGTCGTAGCCACCGGGTCACTCCGGCAGTCGCGTCCCCTCCGGAAGCCGTACGGCGAAGTCGTCCGCCAGGACCCGCAGCACCTCGTCCGCGTCCGCCAGTTGCCGTTCCTTGCGGGTGCCGTCGGCCGTGGTCTCCGTCAGGCGGCGTCCGGTCAGGGACAGGTGCGCGTCGCCGGTGGTGCGCTGGGCGTAGACGCCGCGGGAGAAGGGGGAGCGCGGGTTGGTCGCCACGTGCCAGTTGATGACCTCGTAGTCGGGGGCCTGGAAGGGCTCCACCGTGAAGGCGTACTGGTCCTCCCAGCCGTCGTCACCGGTGCCGGGCGGGTACGCCTGGAGCTTCCACAGTTCCAGCGGCCCGTCGTGCGGCGCGTGGACCAGCCGGTGGCGGCGCGGCGCGTCGTGCAGTTCCACGTCCGCCACCAGCGGCAACGGCTCCAGCAGGGCGCCGATGCTGCCGAAGCCGACGTCGCTCACGTACGGCACCGGCTCGCCGGGCACCCCGGCGAGCATGAGCATGTGCGTACGGGGGCGGACGTCCCCCGGCTTCGCCCCCACCAGCACGCGTGCGGTGAGCAGCGTGACCCGGAACCCGAGGGCGGTGAGCGCCGCGGCGAACAGGGTGTTGTGCTCGTAGCAGTAGCCCCCGCGCCGGCCGTGGACGAGCTTGGCCTCCAGGTCGGGCAGCGCGAGCGAGGGCGCCCGGCCCAGGACGGGGTCGAGGTTCTCGAACGGGATGCCCAGCATGTGGGCGCGGTGCACGGACCGCAGCACCTCCGCCGTGGGGCGGCGTTCACCGGCCCAGCCGATGCGGGCGAGATAGGCATCGAGATCGAGCGTCATACGACCACCCTACGGATGCGCGGCGATTCCTTCGCCCCACGGACCGGGCCCCTACACGGGCGCGGGGTGGCGGTCGTCCTCGCTCTCCTCCAGGAGTTTGCGGGCGAGGCTGTCGACGGCGCGGTCCATCAGGACACGGTCGGCGGGGTCGGCGATCGTCCAGTCGTCGAGCCGGGAGTCCAGCCAGCGGCGCCAGGCCGCGGCGAGGAGGTCGAGCTGGGCGCGGCCGGCCGCGGTGAGGGCGAGGGCGTCGCCGTCCATGCGGGCCCAGCCGCCGCGGGCCACCTTGGCGAAGGCGGGTTCGAGGACCTCGCCGGGCATGCGGTGGGCGCGGGCGACGGCGTCCAATGAGGCGCCGCCCTGGAAGCGGTCGCGCCAGTGGATCTGCCCGAGCGCCCAGGCCTCGCCCGGGGTGAGTGGGGAACCGGAGTCGGCCAGGATGCGGAGGGCGACGGCGGGCTCCGCGGCGTGTTCGCGGCGCATGACGCCCGCGACCGCACGCTCCAGTTGGACGACGGCGTCGGGGGAGTCGGGGGCGGAGAAGCCCTCGCCCATGTCCGAGGCGCCGGCGCGGGCGCTGTCGCGCAGCGGCACCTCCTTGAGGAACCAGGCGATGACGAAACCGGCCAGGGCCACCGGGGCGACCCACAGGAAGACGTGCTGGATCGTGTCGGCGTAGGCGTCGACGATCGGGGCGGCCCGGTCGGGCGGGAGCGCCCGCAGGGCCTGCGGGTCCTGCGCCGCGGCGGCCGGGACGCCGGGCACCTCGGCGAGGGCGGCGGACAGGGCGGGGCCGAGCCGGTTGCCGTACAGGGTGCCGAAGACGGCGGTGCCGAAGGCGCTGCCGAGGGTGCGGAAGAAGGTCACCCCGGAGGTGGCGGTGCCCAGTTCCGCGTACGCGACGGTGTTCTGGACGGCGATCGTCAGGACCTGCATGGCCAGGCCGATGCCGAGGCCGAAGACGAGCATGTACAGGGACTCCAGCCACGGCCCGGTCGCCCGGTCCATGGTGGACATCAGGTACAGGCCGAGCGCCATGACGGCGGTGCCCGCGATGGGGAAGGCCTTGTAGCGCCCGGTGCGGCCGATGACGGTGCCGGAGGCCATGGACGTGCCGAGCAGTCCGGCGACGAGCGGGAGGGTGCGGACCCCGGACTCGGTGGCGGAGACCCCGTCGACGAACTGGAGGTAGGTCGGCAGGTAGGTGAGCGCGCCCAGCAGCGCGAAGCCGACGATGAAGCTGAGCAGCGAGCACACGACGAAGACCGGGTTGCGGAACAGGTGCATGGGGAGCATCGGCTCCTTCGCGCGCAGCTCGACCAGGACGAACGCGGTCAGCAGCACGGCCGAGGAGACGAACAGCCCGACCACGACGGCGGAGTCCCAGGCGTACTGGCTGCCGCCCCACTCCAGGGCGAGCACCAGTCCCGAGGCGCCCAGGGCGACCAGCGCGATGCCCGCGTAGTCGACGACGGGGCGGACGGCGGCCCGGACGACGGGGACGGTACGGGCGGCCATCACGACCATCACGATCGCGACGGGGACGTTGACGTAGAAGCACCAGCGCCAGGTGGCGTGGTCGGTGAACAGACCGCCCAGCGTCGGGCCGACGACCGTCGTGACCCCGAAGACCGCGCCCAGCGCGCCCTGGTACTTGCCGCGCTCGCGCAGCGGGATGACGTCGGCGATCAGGGCCATTGCCGTGACCATGAGCCCGCCGCCGCCGATGCCCTGGACGGCGCGGGCGACGATCAGCATGAGCATGCTGGTGGCGGCGCCCGCGAAGACGGAGCCCGCGACGAAGACGACCGCGCTGACCTGGAAGACGACCTTGCGGCCGAACAGGTCGCCGAACTTGCCGACCAGTACGGTGGAGACGGTCTCCGCCAGCAGGTAGGCCGTGACCACCCAGGCCATGTGCCCGGCGCCGCCGAGGTCCGCGACGATCGTCGGGAGCGCGGTGGAGACGATCGTCTGGTCCAGGGCCGCCAGCAGCAGGCCGAGCACGATCGTCACGAAGACGACGTTGGTCTGGCGGCGGCTCAGGGCGGGCGGCCGGCCGGCGGTGGGGACGGTGACGGCCATGGCTCCACCCTCGCGCGGGCCCGCCGGTGCCGCCCGGCCACACGCCCGTACGGGCTATGCGTCGGCGTCCGCTACCGCTTGAGCTCCTCGCGCAGCCTGCGGTCGATCGCCAGGGCGAGCTCCGCCTCGACGACGGCCTGCACCAGGGGGCGCAGCCGGGCGATCGCCTCGCTCAGCCGGGTGGTGTCGCCGGACTGCAGGTCGGCCTCCGCGTCCGGCAGGACGTAGGTGCGGGCCAGCTCGACGAAGAGCTCGGCGAGCAGGTCCATGCGGCCCCGCATGGCGCGGCCCGCGGCGAGCACCTCGGCGAGCGGGACGCCCTCCCTGACCAGAGCGGCCGAGGCCTCCAGCAGCCGGCGGCTGACGTGGACGACGTCATCGCCGTCCACGGCGAGGTAGCCGATGTCCAGGGCGGTGGCCAGGTTCTCCGCGGTGGCCTGGTCGCCGTAGTGGTCGGCGAGGCCCTCCGGGGTGAGCCGCAGCGGCTCCTCCTCCGACCAGCGGGTGGGCAGTCCCGGGTCCAGGCCGAGCAGTTCGCCGACGTCGCGGCGGCCGCTCTCCCAGGCGTCCATCAGTTCGGCGATGCCGCCGAGGGTGTGGCCCCGTTCCAGCAGGGCCGTGATGGTCCGCAGCCGGGCCAGGTGGTGGTCGTTGTACCAGGTGATGCGGCCCTCGCGGCGCGGCGCCGGGAGCAGCTTGCGCTCCCGGTAGAAGCGGACGGTACGCACCGGGACCCCGGCCGCTTCGGCCAACTCGTCCATCCGGTACTCGCGCTCGTGCGTCGCCACGCCGATCAGCCTATGCGGTGTGCGCGTCACATCGCGCGGTCCGCCCTCTACCGCTGGTAACGCCTTCTGGTCTACGCTCCGAACCGTGCCAGTGAACACTGGCGCGATTCGGCAAGGGGCGGCACCGAGAGGCGGCGGTATGGCCGGACACAGCGAACACGTGCGGGTTGCGGTGATCGGATCGGGGTTCGGCGGACTCGGCGCCGCCGTACGGCTGCGACGCGAGGGGATCACCGACTTCGTCGTCCTGGAGCGCCGGGACTCCGTCGGCGGGACGTGGCGGGACAACAGCTACCCGGGGTGCGCCTGCGACGTGCCCTCGCACCTGTACTCGTTCTCCTTCGCGCCGAACCCGCAGTGGCCGCGCACCTTCTCCGGCCAGCCGCACATCCGGGCCTACCTGGAAAGGGTCGCGGACACCTTCGGCCTCCGCCCGCACCTGCGCCTCGGCACGGAGGTCACCGAGGCCCGCTGGGAGGCCGGCGCCCGGCACTGGCGCATCACCACCTCCCGCGGCGAACTCACCGCCGACGTCGTGGTCTCGGCCACCGGGCCGCTGTCCGACCCCAAGCTGCCGGACGTCCCCGGTCTCGACGCCTTCCCGGGGAAGGTCTTCCACTCCTCGCAGTGGGACCACGACTTCGACCTCAAGGGCAAGCGGGTCGCCATGGTCGGCACCGGGGCGTCGGCCATCCAGATCGTGCCCGCCATCCAGCCCGAGGTGGAGCGCCTGACCGTGGTGCAGCGGACGCCCCCGTGGGTGATGCCACGCATGGACCGCGGGATCAGCCGGGCCGAGCAGTGGCTGCACGGCAAGGTGCCGGCCACCGCCAGGGCGCGGCGCGGACTGCTCTGGCTGATCCGCGAGTTCCAGGTCGGCGCGTTCACCAAGCGCCCGGCGATGATGCGCGGCGCCCAGGCCATGGCGGCCGCGCACCTGCGCAAGGCCGTCAAGGACCCGGCGCTGCGGGCCAGGCTGACCCCCGACTACCGGATCGGCTGCAAGCGCATCCTGCTGTCCAACGACTACTACCCGGCGCTCGCGCGGCCCAACACCGAGGTCGTCGCCTCCGCGCTGAAGGAGGTGCGCGGCTCGACCCTCGTCATGGCCGACGGCACCGAGCGCGAGGCCGACGCCATCGTCTTCGGCACCGGCTTCCACGTCACCGACATGCCCATCGGCGAGCGGGTGTTCGGCGCCGACGGCCGCTCGCTGACCGAGCACTGGAAGGACGGCATGGCCGCGCTGCGCGGCTGCACCGTCGACGGCTTCCCCAACCTGCTGTTCGTCATCGGACCCAACACGGGCCTCGGGAACAGCTCGATGATCCTGATGATCGAGTCCTCGCTGAACTACGTCGCCGCGTACCTGCGCGCCCTGGACACCACCGGCGCCGCCGCGCTCGACGCCCGCCCGGAGGCCGTGCGGTCCTGGAACGAGGAACTGCAGCGCCGCATGGCGCGCACGGTCTGGAACACCGGGGGCTGCGTCAGCTGGTACCTGGACGACCAGGGCCGCAACACCACCGTCTGGCCCGGGACGACCTCGGAGTTCCGGCGCGCCACGCGCCGGCTGGAACTGCAGGAGTACGAGATCGTGCCCGCCGGTGCCCCCGGGGAGCGCACCGAGCGCGTGGAGGTGGCCTCGTGACCGCGTCCGTCTTCGACCTCCCGGCCGCCCGGCGCACGCACCGCGTGCGGTCCGCGGACGGCACCGCGATCCACGTGGAGGAGTACGGCCCCGAGGCCGGCACGGCGCCCACCGTGGTGCTGATCCACGGCTGGACGTGCAGGACCCTCTTCTGGGCCCCGCTCATCCACGAACTCGCCGGGGAGTACCGGGTCGTGGCGTACGACCAGCGCGGCCACGGCGCCAGCGGGACCCCGCGCCGCGGCGGCTACGGCACCGGCGCGCTCGCTGACGACCTCACCGCGGTCCTGGAGGCCGTCGTCGAGGGCGACGAGAAGGTGGTGCTGGTCGGCCACTCCATGGGCGGGATGACCGCGATGGCGGCCGGCGACCGCGCCGCCGTGCAGACCCGCACGGCCGCGGTGCTGCTGGCCAGCACCGGCAGCGGGCGGCTGCTCGCCGAGGCGGCGGTGCTGCCCCCGCGGGTGCGCAGCAAGCGGGTGCGCGACGCCTTCCACCGCTTCCTGCTGGTCAGTTCGGCGCCGCTCGGCCCGCAGTCCGCGGTGACCCGGGCCGCGCTCAAGTACGGGATCCTGGGCGCGGCGTCGAGCAAGGAGCTGGTGGCCGCCACCGCCCGCATCGTGCACGCCTGCGGGCGCCGGCAGCGCGCGGCGTGGGGCCGGGTGCTGGCCGGGCTCGACCTGGACGCGGGCGTCCGCGCGCTGCGCGCGCCCACCGCCGTGCTCGTGGGCGGCGCCGACAAGCTCACCCCGCCGGCGCACGCGCACGGCATGGCCGCCCGGCTCTCCCGGTTCGCCGGGCTCACCGAACTGCCGGGCCTCGGCCACATGACGCCGCTGGAGGCACCGGCCGCGGTGGCGGGCGTCGTACGCACCCTCGTAGAGGACCACCTGCGGCCCGGGGCCCAGGTCAAGGAGGAGACGGCATGAGCAGGTCGCTGAACGGGCAGGTCGCGGTGGTGACCGGTGCCGCCCGCGGGGTGGGGTCGCTGCTGGCCCGTAAACTCGCCGCGCGCGGCGCCCGGTTGGCGCTGGTGGGGCTGGAGCCGGACGAACTGAAGCGCGTCGCCGCGGAGATCGGCCCCGACACCGGGTACTGGACGGCCGACGTCACTGACCGGGAGGCCATGGCACGGGTGGCCGGGGAGGTCGTCGAGCGCTACGGCCGCGTCGACGTCGTCGTCGCCAACGCCGGTGTGGCGACCGGCGGTCCGTTCCTCGACGTGGACCCCGCCGACTTCGAGCGCGTCATCCAGGTCAACCTGCTGGGCAGCGTGGTCACCGCCCGCGCGTTCCTGCCCGCCCTGCTCGCCTCGCGCGGCTACCTGCTGCAGATCGCCTCGCTCGCCGCGATCACCCCGGCGCCGCTGATGACCGCGTACTGCGCGAGCAAGGCGGGGGTGGAGTCCTTCGCGCACTGCCTGCGCGCCGAAGTCGGCGTCAAGGGCGTCAAGGTCGGTGTGGGGTACCTGAGCTGGACCGACACCGACATGGTGCGCGGCGCCGACGAGGACGAGGTGATGCGCGAGGCCCGCGCACGGCTGCCCTGGCCGGCCAACCGCACCTACCCGCTGGAGCCGGCGGTCGAGCGCATCGCGGACGGGATCGCCCGCCGCTCGCCGCACGTCTACGCCCAGTGGTGGCTGCGTGGAATGCAGTCCGTGCGCGGGTACTTGCCGGGCCTTATCGGGGGTGCCCTGGGGCAGCGCGAAATGCGCCGCCTGGAGCCGAGGATCGCCGCCGCGGGCGGCATCCGGCACGGACTCGTCGGCCGCGGCGGCGCCGCGGACGAGCGGGCCCGGTCGGAAAGACCCGTCTGACCAGCGCTGTTCACGGAACGCGTTCGTCCGAAATGCGTACTGTGTCCGGCCGTGTCAGCCTGGTCGAGGCCCATTCCATACATCACGAAGGAGTGATCATGGGCAAGAACGACCCCACGCGAAACAAGGCCGGGCAGCAGAACCGCCCGCAGGCTCAGCCCCAGTCCCAGGAGCGCATCGGCCAGACCCGCGAGCGCGTTCCGGGCACGGCAGGCGAGCCGATGCGCCAGCAGGGCAAGCAGCAGCACCGCGAGCCCGGCCACGGCCAGCCGTCCAGGACGTCCCCGCAGTCGATGCCCAAGGGCGACCGCCAGCGCTCGCTGGAGGAGATCGACGAGCGGCAGGACCGGGACAGCTGACCCGCGTGGTCCAGGCGTGAGCGTGGAGGGGCGCGCCCGTTCAGGGCGCGCCCCTTCCGTCGTCCCTGACGGGGGAGGGACTCAAGGACGCGGGGGGAGCGGGGGCCGACGCCGGTCCGGGCGGTCGGACAGATCGGGCGGTGTGGAGGCCGGGTGCTTCTCCAGCAGGTCGAGTGCCGTCTGCACGGCGACCTCCAGGTCGGTGCGGCGGCCCTCCGCCCAGTCCAGCGGGGTGCGGATGATCGGGATGTCCGGCTCCACGCCGTAGTTCTCCACCGACCAGCCGTAGGCCTCGAACCAGGCGGCGTTCATCGGCACCGTGATCACCGTGCCGTCGCCCAGCCGGTGCCGGCCGGTCATGCCGACCACGCCGCCCCAGGTGCGGTGGCCCACCACCGGGCCGATGCCCAGCAGCCGGAACGTGGCGGTGATCATGTCGCCGTCGGAGGCCGTCGCCTCGTCCGCCAGCGCCACGATCGGCCCGCGCGGGGCGTTGCCCGCGTAACTCACCGGCTGCGCGTGCCGGGTGTGGTCCCAGCCGAGGATCTTGCGGGTCAGGCTCTCCACCACCAGGTCGCTGATGTTGCCGCCCGCGTTGCCGCGCACGTCGACGATGAGCGCCGGGTGGACGATCTCGATGCGCAGGTCGCGGTTGAACTGCGCCCAGCCCGAGCCCCCCAGGTCGGGGATGTGCAGGTAGCCGCACCTGCCCTCGCTCAACGCCCGGACGACCGCGCGTCGTTTGGCCACCCAGTCCTGGTAGCGCAGCGGCCGTTCGTCCACCAGCGGCACCACCGCGACCCGGCGCGGATGTCCGCCGTCGGGCGGGGTGAAGGTCAGCTCCACCGTGGTGCCGCCCGCGGCCGACAGCAGCGGACCGGGTCCGGCGACCGGGTCGACGGCACGGCCGTCGACGTGGGTGAGCGTCGCGCCCTCCAGGACGCCGGTGCCGGCCAGCGGAGAACGGGCCCTGGAGTCCGAGGACTCGCCGGGCAGGATGCGCGCGAGCACCCACCGGCCGTCCTTGGTGTGGACGAAGTTGATCCCGAGCAGCCCGATCGGCCGCTGGTAGTGCGGCGGCCCCTCGCTGCGGCGGGCGGGCGCCACGTACGCGTGCGAGGTGCCCAGTTCGCCCAGGACCTCGCGCTGCAGGTCGGCGAACTCGTCCGGGGTGGCGACCCGTTCGACCAGCGGACGGTACTGGTCGAGGATCGCCGGCCAGTCGATGCCGCACATGTCCGGCGCCCAGAAGTAGTCGCGGATGATCCGCCCGGCCTCGTCGAACGCCTGCCGCCACTCGGCGGGCGGGTTCGCCTCGTGCAGGATCCGGCGCATGTCGATGTAGACGGTGGAGTCCAGGTCGCCCGGCTCGTACGCCGGGACCACGGTCAGGTCGCCCTCGTCGAAGACCACCAGTTGCGTGCCGTCGCCGCTGACCCGGTACCAGTCCATGTGCCGCACCAGCTCGACCCGCTTGGACTTGGCCAGGCCGAAGTACTCCAGCGTGGGGCGCGCGGAGGGGTCGGTCGGATTGACGAAGGTCTCGCCGAGCGCGCCGGAGATCGGCCAGCGCAACCAGGTCAGCCCGCCCCGCACCGCCTCCAGCGAGCTGTACTTGGAGGCGGGCACCGGGAAGGGCGTCACCCGCATCGGCAGTCCGGCCGCCTCCACCGCCAGCGGCCCCTCGGCGAAGCCGGTCGGGTCCAGCCCGCCCCCCGGCGGGCGGCCCTCCACGGGCAGCGCGAAGGGCGAGGGCGTCGCCGAGTGCAGCGGCACCAGGTGCGGGCGGCAGCCCAGCGGGAAGGACAGGTCGCCGGTGTGCACGTCGTACACCGGGTCGAAGCCGCGCCAGGACAGGAAGGCCAGGTAGCGGCCGTCGCGGGTGAAGACCGGCTGCTCGTCCTCGAAACGGCCGTTGGTGACGTCGATGAGGGTGTGCTTGCCGGTCTCCGGGTCCGGGCTGAGCCGGGCGATCCGGATCTTCCGCAGCGAACGGCCGATGACCGGGTGGGACCAGGCGATCCAGTTGGAGTCCGGGGAGAAGGACAGGTCACGGACGGGGCCGTTGGTGGAGCGGACGAGCTCGGCCACGACGCCCGACTCCGCGTCGACCATGAGCAGCCGCCCGTCGTGGGAGGCGACGGCGAGGATCTGGCCGTCGGGCGAGGGCACCAGTTCGTGGACGCGGCCGAGCAGCCCGCACGCCAGCCGCGTGCCGCCGCTGCGGCACGGGGGCCGCGGCAGCGTCTGCCCCTCGGTGGACGCCGGGTCCTGCGCCGTTTCGTCCTCCGCCTCCTCCTCCACGGACCGCAACGCCTGTGCGACGGCGTCGTCGGCGTCGGCGATGTCGGCCGCGGCCAGCGCCGCGGGGCGGCCCGGCAGCGCGGCGATCTCGATGGCGTCCTCGCCCTCGGCGTCGGTGACGAAGGCGATCCGCCCGGTGTCGCC
Source organism: Streptomyces sp. PA03-6a (assembly GCF_033792765.1). NCBI lineage: Bacteria > Bacillati > Actinomycetota > Actinomycetes > Kitasatosporales > Streptomycetaceae > Streptomyces > Streptomyces sp. PA03-6a. The sequence continues at coordinate 30,994 of NZ_JARAVK010000084.1, forward strand.
CAGCATGACCGGCAGCCGGACCCGCGACCCGGGCACGTCGGAGATGGTGCGCGCGGGCCCGTCGCGGTGGGTGAGCCAGTACAGGCTGCCGCGCACGCACACCGCGCTGGCGCGGCCGGTGCGGTCCACGGCCAGCCCGTCCAGGTACGCCGAGGCCGGGACCTGGTACGGGCGCCGGCCGGCGCGCGGGCCGCCGAGGTCGACCGCGACGCGGTGCGGCACCGACCCCAGGCCGAGGTCGTCGACCAGCCACACCTCACCCGCGCACTGGTAGACCACGCGCGTGCCGTCGGTCGCGGCGCTGCGGGCGTAGAAGTCGGCGTGGTCGGTGTGCCGCCGCAGGTCCGTGCCGTCCGGCAGGCAGGAGTACAGGTTGCCGACGCCCTCGTGGTCGGAGAGGAAGGCGATGCGCCCCGCCACGAACATCGGCGACTCCAGGTGGCCGTCGACCTCCGGCACCAGCCGCCGGCACTGCAGCCACAGCCGCCCCGTCGCCCCGCCCCGGTACCGCTTCCACGAGGCCGGTTCGTGCGGCGCGGTCGCCGTCAGCAGCAGCGTCCGGTGCTCGCCGCCGGCGCTGTCGTCCACGGCGATGTCCGACACCGGGCCCCAGGGCAGACGGCTGCCCGGGCCGCCCTCGTCGGGGATCGCGTAGGCCCACGTGTAGTGCGAGAACGGCTCGCCGTGCGACGAGACCGCCAGGATCCGGCCGTCCGGCGTCCATGAGCGCACGCGCGTGTCGGTGCTGCCCCAGTAGGTCAGCCGGCGGGCCGGGCCGCCCTCGACCGGCGCGACGTACACCTCGGGGTCGAGGGAACGCCAGCTGTTGAAGGCGATCACGGAGCCGTCGGGCGAGAAGCGCGGATGCCCGACCCGGATCCGGTCGACCGTCACCCGCCACGCGCGCCCCTCGTCCAGGGGCGCGACCCAGATGTCGTCCTCGGCGACGAAACAGAGCCGCTCGCCGTGAACATGCGGAAACCGGAGGTATGCGGCGTCGCTCACTCATCCATCGTTCGCGGCTCCCGGAGCCCGGGCAACTTTTCCGGTCCGCGTCAGCGCAGGCACTCCCGTACCGCGCGGACCAGTGCCTGGGCGCGGGGATCGGCGGTGACGTTCTTCTGCATGCCGTTGGTGACGTATCCGAAGGCCACGGCCTCGCCGGGGTCCGCGAAGCCCAGCGACCCGCCGCGGCCGGGGTGGCCGAAGGAGCCGGGGGACAGGAGCGGGGCGGCCGGGCCGTGCAGCATGAAGCCCAGGCCGAAGCGGGTGTTCACCACCAGCACGCGGTCCGGGCCCTCCGACTCCGGGGTGCGTGCCGAGGTGAGCGTCGCCGGGGCGAAGAGCCGCGCCCCCGGGCCCTCGACCTCCCCGATCAGCGCGGCGTAGAAGCGGGCCAGCGAGCGCGCGGTGGCGATCCCGCCGGAGGCCGGCAGCTGCGCCGCGTGGTACGCGGGGTCGTTCTCGTCCGGCAGCGGGTCGATCGCGCCGAACGCGCGCCGGGTCAGCGACGACGGGTCCTCGTACGCCTCGGTCACGTTCCGCTTGGGTCGCGCCCGCAGCCCGGCCGCGGCCGGCGGCGGCGGGGTCTCCACGGCGGCGATCCGCCCGACGCGGCGCTCCTCGCCCGCGGGCAGCCCGACCCACAGGTCGAGGCCGAGCGGGCGGGCGATCTCCTCCGCCACGTAGCGTCCTATGGACCGGCCGCCGCTCGCCCGCTGCACCAGCTCGCCGATCAGCCAGCTGTAGGTCTGCGCGTGGTAGCCGTGGTCCGTCCCCGGTGCCCAGAACGGGGCCTGGGCCGCGAGCGCCCGCGGTCCGCTGCTGCCGTCCTGCGCCTGGCCCGGGCTCAGCGGGGTGTCCAGCGCCGGCACACCGGCCCGGTGCGCCAGCGCGTCGCGGAACGTGACCCGCTCCTTGCCGGCGGTCTTGAACTCGGGCCAGTACGTGCCGACGGGCGCGTCCAGGTCCAGCTGGCCCCGCTGGTGCAGCAGGAGCAGGCACGCCGCGGCCACGCCCTTCGTCGCCGAGCGCACCACCTGCGCGGTGTCCTGCACCCAGGGCGCGCCCCCGTCCCCGTCCCCGTCGGCGGAGCCCGCCCACAGGTCCACGACCTTGCGGCCGTCCCGGTACAGCGCGACGGCCGCGCCGCGCTCGCCCCGCTCCTCGAAGTTCCGGACGAAGGCCTCCCGGACCGGCTCGAAGCCTTCCGTCACTGCCCCGTGGACGTCCACCACAGCCCGTGCTCCCACCATGCGCCGCCGTTGTTGCTCCTCCCATGGTGCCTCCCGCCCGCGACCGGTCAGGACCGGGGTCGGCACGGCGCGGCAGCGCCAAGGGGTGTCCGGGGAAGCGGTCAGGCGGTCGCCTTCGCCGCCGCGCGGCCCGCCGTACGGCCGGAGAAGATGCAGCCGCCGAGGAAGGTCCCCTCCAGCGAGCGGTAGCCGTGCACCCCGCCGCCGCCGAAGCCGGCCGCCTCACCCGCCGAGTACAGCCCGGGCAGCGGCTCGCCGTCGGCGCGCAGCACCCGCGCGTCCAGGTCGGTCGCCATCCCGCCGAGCGACTTGCGGGTCAGGATGTTCAGCCGTACGGCGATCAGCGGGCCCGCCTTCGGGTCCAGCAGCCGGTGCGGCGCCGCGGTGCGGATCAGCTTGTCGCCGATGTAGTTGCGGGCCCCGCGGATCGCGGTGACCTGCAGGTCCTTGGTGAAGGTGTTGGTGATCTCGCGGTCGCGGGCCTCGATCTCGCGGCGCAGCGCCGTCTCGTCGATCAGGTCGTCCTTGGTGATCGCGTTCATGCCGCGCACCAGCGCCGCCAGGTCGTCCTCGACGACGAAGTCGACGCCGTGCTCCTTGAACGCCTCGACCGGGCCCGGCGCGCCCGGCAGCGCGCGCTTGAGCACGTCGCGCACGCTCTTGCCGGTCAGGTCCGGGTTCTGCTCGGAGCCCGACAGCGCGAACTCCTTCTCGATGATCTTCTGGGTGAGGACGAACCACGTGTACTCGTGCCCGGAGCGCATGATGTGCTCCAGCGTCCCCAGGGTGTCGAAGCCCGGGAAGAGCGGCACCGGCAGGCGCTTGCCGGTCGCGTCCAGCCACAGGGAGGACGGCCCCGGCAGGATGCGGATGCCGTGCCTGGCCCAGATCGGGTTCCAGTTCTCGATGCCCTCGGTGTAGTGCCACATCCGGTCGCCGTTGATCAGGTGTGCCCCGGCCGCCTCGGCGATCCCCAGCATCAGGCCGTCCACGTGTGCCGGAACGCCCGACAGCAGCTTGCGCGGCGGCGTGCCCAGCCGCTCCGGCCAGGCCTTGCGCACCAGGTCGTGGTTGCCGCCGATCCCGCCCGAGGTGACGACCACCGCCTGCGCCCTGAGCTGGAACTCCGCGCGGATCTCCCGCGAACTCGCCTGGCCGCGCTCGGCGTCGCTGTCCACCAGGACCTCGCCCGCCACGCCGTCCACCGCGTCGCCCGTCGTCGTCAGCGCCGTCACGCGGTGCCGGAAACGCAGCTCCACCAGCCCCTTGGCGACCGCCTCCCGTACCCGGCGGACGAACGGTGCCACGACACCCGGCCCGGTGCCCCAGGTGATGTGGAAGCGGGGCACCGAGTTGCCGTGCCCGGTGGCGAGGTAGCCCCCGCGCTCCGCCCAGCCGACCACCGGGAAGAACCGTATCCCCTGCGCGTGCAGCCAGGACCGCTTCTCGCCGGCGGCGAAGTCCACGTACGCCTCGGCCCACTTGCGCGGCCAGTGGTCCTCGGCACGGTCGAAGCCGGCGGTCCCCATCCAGTCCTGCAGGGCGAGTTCGCGGCTGTCCTTGATCCGCATCCGGCGCTGCTCGGGGGAGTCGACGAGGAACAGCCCGCCGAAGGACCAGAACGCCTGACCGCCGAGGTTGCTCTCCGGCTCCTGGTCGAGCAGGAGGACCTTGCGGCCCGCGTCGGCCAGCTCGGCCGTCGCGACCAGACCGGCCAGCCCCGCTCCGACGACGATGACGTCCGCGTCCAGCGCCATGGTGTGCCTTTCCGCTCCCCTTTGGTGTGCAGGCACGTTACGCTACGCGCGAGTAAGGAGGCGAGAGGGCAGCGCCTCTCAACATCGCTCGCCCGCGGGGGATGACGCCATGCGCAGGTTCGAGGGACACGTCGCCGTCGTCACCGGAGGCGCCCAGGGCATCGGCGCGGCGACCGCCCGGCGCCTGATGTCCGAGGGCGCGGACGTCCTGCTGGCCGACCTGGACGGGGAGCGTGCCGCCGCGACGGCAGAGGCCCTCGGCAAGGAGACCGGCGGCCGGGCCGCGGCGGTGGCGTGCGACGTCGTCGACCAGGCCGCGGTGGACGCCGCCATGGCGTACGCCGCCGAGCGCTTCGGGCGGCTCGACGTGCTCGTCAACAACGCCTACGCCTGCCACGTGGACCCCCCGCGGTTCGAGGACCTCCCCGACGCGGAGTGGTACGAGGACCTGGAGGTCACCCTCACCGGGGCCATGCGCTGCGCCCGCGCGGCGCTGCCGCTGCTGGCGCAGGCGGGCGGGCGCGGGGCGATCGTCAGCATCGGCTCCGTCAACGGGCACATGAACTTCGGCAACCACGCCTACAGCGCCGCCAAGGCGGGCCTCGCGTCGCTGACCCGCACGCTGGCCGTGCACGCCGCCCCGCGCGGCGTCCGGGTCAACCTCGTCGCCCCCGGCACGGTGCGGACGCCCGCGTGGGCGGGGCGCGACGAGGCCCTCGACCGCCTCGCCGGGGTGTACCCCCTCGGGCGGGTCGGCGAGCCCGACGACATCGCGGCGGCCGTCGCGTTCCTCGCCTCCCAGGACGCGTCCTGGATCACGGGCCTCACGCTCCCCGTCGACGGGGGCATCCTCGTCAACGGGTCCGGCTTCCGCGCGGCGTTGGACTGACGCCCGGGGTGCGTTCTGTGGGGCCCGGTGTCTGTGTGCCGCCCGGTTGTTGTGTGCGGCTCAGTTGCGCCTGCGGCGGGCGGTTTCCCCGCCGCAGGCGCAACTGATCCGACCACAGAAACCGGCGGCAGCCCCGAAACCTGATCTCATAACCAAACGACAAACACC
>NZ_JARAVK010000085.1:0-35834 GCF_033792765.1 Streptomyces sp. PA03-6a
GCCCGCCCAGGCCCCGGCGTGGATGGCGACGGCCTTCTTCCGCACCGTCGTCTCGACGGCCAGCGGCTGGACCCGGTACGTCCCCTCGTCCCAGCGGAGCAGCGCGATGCAGGCGCCCGATGCCGCGACCGCCTCGGGGGTGAGCGGCCCGGCGGCCGGGACGCGGTCGGTGTCGACGGCGAGGGACTGCCCGGCGACGGTGAACGTCACCACGCCGTCCTCGGTCCCGGCGGCGTAGCCCTCCAGGAACACCGGTACGGCGATGCGGGCCGGGTGGCGGTCCAGGGGTGCGACGGCCGGGTCGGCGGCGGTGGAGAGCACGACGCGGGCGGCGGCGAAGGCGTCGGCGGGCTCGCCTGCTTGGGCGTGCGCGTCGTTCCAGAGCAGGTCGCCCTCGGCGGTGACGGGCATGCCGGTGAGGTCCATGGAGCGGCCCTCGCTGACGGCGGCCAGGAGCGACATGTGCGGGCGGAGCAGTTGCCAGAGTCCGGCGCCGACGACGGAGTCGGGCTTGGGCGCGGACACGCTCGCGCGCACCAGGTGGGGCGTCGTGCCGTCGGCGGGCTCGAACACGGCGTGGACCTGGGCCTGCACGGCGGTCGCGTGCTCCTGGAGGTCGACGCCGAGGGGCAGCAGGCGGCCGGTCGCCGTGCCGGTGACGGGCGCACCGGCCGCGCCGGGCAGCGTCAGCAGCATCCCGCGCGACCACAGGTCGGCCCAGCGGCGTACGGGGAACCGGTCCATGGTGGCCCCGGGGCAGGAGGCGGCGAGTTCGGCGGCGAAGCCGTCGAGGAGCGTGGCCAGGCGGCGCAGTGACGGGTCGGGCAGCATCGCGGAGACGATCTGCGCGGCGCCCGACACGAGGTCGTGGTCGAGGCCCTGCCAGCCGGAGCGGGCCAGGTCGGACAGCCAGGACCGGGCGGCGGCCAGCAGATTCGGCGCCTGGTCGCCCTGGTGCTCGGGGGCGGCCTGCCCGGCGCGGGTCCGGCCGGTCGCCTCCTGGATCCGGGCCGTCAGCGCGTCGTGGACGGAGCCGAGCAGCGCGGTGCGGGCGGCGGCGAGGACGACCAGGTGGTCCTCGCTCGCGGCTCCGGCCGCCGCCTTCGAGGCCGCCTCGGCGACCCGCGCGGCCAGCGGGGTTCCCGCGACGGCGTGGACGAGTTCCGTCAGGCCGGCGGTCTGGGCGGGCTGGGGACGCAGCAGTCCGGTGACGAGCGTCGTGTCGAAGGCGTCGACGGCCGCCAGGGCCTCGTCGAGCCCGGGGAGGGCTTCCGCGAGCAGGTCGTAACGCATCACGCCACCGCCCTGGTCGGCGGGAACCACTGCATCTCCGGCAGCGGGGCCGTGGTGGGGGCGAGTTCCAGGTAGGCGAGGTGGCGCAGGAACCGGCTGAAGACCGGCGCCGCGGCCTGCTTGTCCCCCTGCGAGGGGCGGGCGCTCGTCATGGCGGCGGTGATGCTCTGCGCGTCCGGCTCGCCGCCCGCGGTCTCCACCTTGACGTAGCGGGCGACGCGCTCGGCGCCGTACTGCAGCACCGCCTCGACGATCAGGGCCCGTATGTGGTTGCAGAAGCCGCCGCGTGCGCCGCCGCAGGGCCGGTTGTTGTTGGTGCTGCAGGTGTAGGCGTAGCTGCCCGCGGCGACCGACGAGACGTAGACCCGCTCGATGTCCGAGCCGCTGGACACCACGCCCTGCAGGCGTCCGTCGGCCAGTTCGACGAACGGTACCTTGGCGAGCTTGCGCGGCCGGGCGGGTGCCGTCACCCGTGCCGTGCTCGACCTCTCCCAATCTGACAACGCGCCATCTCCTGTGCAGCATGGGGGTATTCCGCGCCACATCGGCGGGACGTCAATGAACATATCCGCGATCACTGACAACGCCGTCTGACTGTGCACAGCCCCAGGTCAGGGGCCCTGTGGAGGGCGCGGAGGCGGCATCACCGGGGTGAGGCGAGCCCGCCGCGTTCCGGAAGCGGGGCGGCGAAGCGCCAGCCGCGGGCGAGCAGCGCGTCGACGGCGGTCACGGCCGTCTTCAGCCGTTGCTCGTGCGGGCCGGTAAGCACCACGTACGCCAGGCCGCGGCGGGTGAGTTCGTCGCGGAAGCGGCCGGTCATCCAGGACCGCAGGTGCTCTCCGTCGCGCAGTCCGTCGTCCTCGAAGGGCACGCCGGCGTCGTCGGTGAGCAGCCACAGGTGCTGCCGGCCCCGGGCGGCGACGGCCTCCACGCGGGGGTTGCGTCCGCCCATGTAGCGCTCGTGCCAGATGGTCGTGGCCATGGCGTCGGTGTCGCAGAACAGGACGGGCGACCCGGTCCGTGCGGCGGCGTCCTCCTCGGCATGCTGGCGTTCGGCGATCAGCTCGAATTCGCCGGAGTCCCAGGTGACGTCGTCGAATGCGGCGTCCGGGCGGACGGCCAGCAGGTGCGCGTACTTCTGCTCGCTGTAGGTGCGTCCGTACTCGGGGACCCATCGGGTCGCCTCCCACACGCCTCCGCGCGCCCGGTAGTGCTCCGCGAGGGCGCGGGCCATGGTGGTGGTGCCGGTGGACTCCGCGCCGACGACCACCACCCGGCGTGCCAGGCCCGCCCGTACCGGCGCGGCCAGGTGGTGCCAGCAGGCCACGGGGTCCTCGCGGACGGCGGTCCCGGAGACCGGATGGGCGCTGCGGCCGACGTCCACCGTGACCGCCACCGCGCCGAAGCGGCGGCCGAGTTCCTCCCCGTACGGCTCGGAAGTGAAGACGGCGTCGACCGGATCCGGGACGGCGGCCCGGAAGACCGCCATGTGGGCGTCCCAGGCGGCGGGGTCGGAGTAGTCGACGGGTTCGTCGTCCACGGTCCCGACGACGTCGATGCCCGCCTCCGGGTGCGCTTCGCGCATCCAGGCGACGCGGTCCGCGAGCGGGAGGGATTCCACGGCAGAGGCGCAGACCAGCACCGTGAGCCTGCGGCACCGCGCGGCGGCGCTGCGGACGAGGTGGTGGTGGCCGGCGTGCGGCGGGTAGAACTTGCCCAGCACCAGGCCGTGGTCGAACTCGCTCACGCCACGGCCTCCGCCCGGGTCGCCGTACCTGTGCGGACGGTGAACTCGCCGAGCCAGCCGCGCAGGCCGACCAGGCAGAGCAGCAGGAAGCCGGCGTAGAGGAGCGACGTGAGGTAGAGCCCCTTGTAGGCGTACAGGGGGATGTAGACGAGGTCGGCGGCGATCCAGAGGTACCAGGACTCGATCTTCTTGCGGCACTGGCCGTAGGTGGCGGCGAGCGACAAGGCCGTGGTGAGCGCGTCCCAGAAGGGCACGGTGGAGTCCGTGGCCCGGTCGAGCAGCACGGTCAGGAGCGCGGTGGCGATCACCGTCGCGGGCGCCAGGACGGCCCAGGTGCGGCGGTCCGTGCGGGTGACGGGGAGCCGCTGCGCGGCGGATCCCGCGGCGGCCCAGGACCACCATCCGTACGCCGCCAATGCGACGTAGACGACCTGCAGGGCGGCGTCCGCGTAGAGGCCGGCACCGGCGAAGAGCAGGATGAAGAAGAGGTTGTTGGCGATGCCGACGGGCCAGTTGGCGATGTGCCGTCGGGCCACGAGCCACACGCACAGCGCACCGCTGCCGAAGCCCAGCACCTCCACCCAACTGACGGGGGTGTCCAGCAGGGTGAACAGCGGCTGCTGGAGCGGGGCGAACACATCCGCGAGTGCCACGCGGCGACCTCCTGTAAATGTCAGGATGACGATAAAGGAGGGTTCGCCGACGGGCAAGGGGTGGGTGTAGAGGGCCGTGGCGGCGTCGTCCGAGCGGGGTACTTGAGGCGACCGACGCGCGCGCACGCCGCTCGACGCGCGCGCGGCGTCGGCACGATCGGGCCGACTCCGCTGCAACAGAACCCGGCCCTGTCCCCTGGTGCGAGTGGCAACGGCCGGGGTCAGCCAAACGGACCACCTGTACCCCAGGGACACCCGGCCTGGGTGCCTCACGGGATAAGATCCGGTGAACCGGATTTCGGCGTGGTCTCAAGGACAATGGCAGCAGGTCGGCAAAGCAAAGGCAATACCTTTGCGGTGCGATACGGTTCCAAGAATGGCCGCAAAATGCTCATCCTGTAGCCGGCCGGAACCCTGACCTGACAGTACGGGCCGACCGCGCGGAAAGCCGCGCAGCATGGTTGTCCGGATTTCGCCCACGCTGCCCTCACGCGCCAAATCAACTCCGAATACCGGGTGGACCGATCCCCTGCGTGGGCTCCACTCTGCCCATGGAGGCCCCTCACCGCCGGGCTGCAACCCACGGTGACATCCCCGGGGCCGAGCGAGTGGCAACGAGCATGGGAGGTCCCTCAGCGTGCCACACGACACGCACACGCAACATTCATCCACCGAAGAACCCCAACAAAGAAGTCGCGGTATCCGTATACCCACTGCGGTCGTTGTCGTCCTGGTCGCATCGGTCCTGGGAATCGCGTTCGCCTCGCGCATCCGGATCGACATCCACATCGCGGCACCGACACTGCCGGCCCTGATAGCGGCGGAGCTGATCCGCAGGGTCGTCCGTTCCTTCATCTCGTCCAAGGACCGGTAGGCGCAAGAAAGCACGAGTCGGCGCAGCGGCCACGCCCGCTGCGCCCGACAGGCGTCCGTCGGAGGTCCCACGGTCGTCCGACAGAATGACCCCGTGACCCCCGAATCCGGACCCCACCGCCGTGCCGCAGACCCGTTCCGGACCCGGCTGACGGCAGCCACGGCCGCGGTGATCACCGTCGGTGCGGGGCTGGGGCTCCGGGCCGTGGCGGAGGGGAGCGTGGCCAAGTACGGCGGAGACGCGCTCTACACCGTCCTGCTCGTCACCCTCGTCGTTCTCGCGGCGCCCCGGGTGACGCCCCTGATAGCGGCCGGCAGCGCCCTGGCCGCCAGTTGGGTGATCGAGTTCCTGCAGCTCAGCGACGTGCCCGCGGAGCTCGCCCAACGCAGCGTCGTCGCCCGTCTCGTGCTCGGTTCCACCTTCAATCCGCCGGACCTGCTCTGGTACGCCTTCGGCGCGGCGGCGGGCTGGCTCGTCCACACCGCGGTGTGCTCCTTTCTGGCACGCCGGCGAACGGTGCACCGCTGACCCTGTCCCCGCCAACCCGGTTCAGCGCGCGGCGAGCCGTAGCGCCATCTCCCGGGCGGAGGAGGGCAGTCCGCGGACGGGCTCCCCGTACTGCGGGTGTGCCTGGTCGAGCGTGGGGATCAGGGAGCGGGACCGTTCCTCGGGTACGCGTTCCAGGACCGTCGTGCCCGTCTCCGCCTCCAGGGCCGGGGCGTAGCCTGCCGTGCGCAGGGCGGCGAGGGTCTCGTCCGGGGGCGCCGTGGAGATCAGCACCGTCGGCGCGATCCGTCGCAGGCCCAGCTTGGCAAGGCCGCGCGTCTGCGCGACTTCCGCGATCAGCGTCGTGTCGTCGGAACGGATGCAGCACGCCGAACGCACGACCCGCAACCGCCCGTGGCTGCGGGCGACGTCCTTGACCGTGTACGTCAGCGGTTGCGGCAGTTCCGTTCCCGGTCGGCAGACGGCGGTGAGGCGTTCGAGGATCCCGTCGGCGTCCCATCCCGCGTCGAAGGCCCGGCGCAGGGAGGCGGGCGTGATGCGCCAGACCACGGCGTGCCCCTCGGACTCGATGTCGCCGACCGCCGACAGCAGCGCCGCCAGATCGGGGGCGGGCGCGCCGGTGACCGTGGCCGTGGAGTCGGCCTGGAACCGGGCCGTGGTGCTCGGCGCCGGCAGCATCGAGCGCAGGGCCTCGCGCAGCGCGGCCACCGCCGTGGCCAGGGCAGGGCGCTCGGCCAGGCCCTCCCCGAGCCGGTCGGCGCCCTCGGCCGCCGGGTCGGCGTCCGCGCCGGGCACGGCCGGGTAGTGGCGGGCGGCCCCGGCGCCGAGCACTCCGGCGACCGCGCGGCCGGCTTCGGTGAGCGCGCCGTGGGCCACCAGGCCGAGCAGCTCCGCCTCCGCCAAGGTGGCCTCGAGCCGCCCTTCCAGGTCCTCGTCCTCGTAGGGCGCGATCAGCACCGGCCGGAACCAGACGGCGCGCTCCAGCAGTTCGTCGCGTCCTTCTCCCCCGGCGGTCAGCCCGTACCCGTCCGGCAACGTGGCCAGCGCCTGCAGCACGCCGTGCCGGAGCGGCGCCGCGTACGGGTCCTGGGGGCTGATGAGCGCGACCGGGGTCTCACCCTCGTCCGGCCAGTACGTGAACACCTCCGGTACCACGGCCCAGGCGGCCGTCAGCGGCAGCAGCTTCCCGGCGGGTGTGGCCGCGGCCCAGGCGTCGTAGCGCTCGCTGGGCAGCAGCCGCGCCGGTTGCGGCGGAGCGGCGGGGCGTCGGCGCCCCCGGCCGCGAGCGGCGGGTTCCGCCTTCTCACTCTGGGGGGCGGCAAGGCCCGCGTTCACCGCCAGGTCGAGCCACAGCCGGGTGTGTGCCTCGCTCGTCCCGGCCGCCTTGGCCAGTCTCCTGGTGTCGCGCACCGCGATCCCGCCGGCCTTCCGTACCGCCACCGGTCGCGCGGCCAGTTCCCGCAGCACCAGTTCCGCCCGCCAAGCGGCGGCTCCCGCCGCCACCGCGCCCTGGGCCGCCCAGTCCGGGGGCAGCCGGGTGACGCACGTCAGCGGTTCCGGGTCCAGGCTCGGCGTGGGCGCGGGCTGATCCGCGCGCAGTGCGTGACCGACCTCGTACGGCAGTTCCACCAGATCAGGCCCTACCGGGACCACCATGCCGTGTTGGGCGAGCCAGTCGGTGCCCTCGTCCCCGCTGCCGCCCTCCCGGAACGTGTACTTGCGGTCCGGTCCCGCGTAGTCGCCGAACCGGGACACGAAGCAGTGCGTGCGCAGCAGCGGCGGTCCCTGCAGCATGTGGTCGAGCAGTTCGTGAGCCGCCGCCGGGGCGGCGGCCACCAGCTCCCGCACCCGGCCGGGGTCCGCCAGCAGTGCGCCGACCGCCGCCTGTGCGTCCGCGCGGGTGCGCTGCTCGATGCCGAGGGCGGCGGCGATCCGTTTGATCTCCGGCGCGTTGTACGCCTGGGTGAGCAGCAGGTCGGCCGGCCTGCCGTAGCCGTCCATCCGGGCCGCCGACGTGTGCAGCAACGACGGCAGCGCCAGCCGGCCGCGCGGCGCGGGGAGCACCAGCGCCCGCTCCCGCAGCCGTTGCAGTGCTTCCGCGGTCCTCTCACGTGGTGTGCCGCCCTGCTCCAGCCAGTCCAGCACGTCCGCCTCGGGCACCAGCCGGGTGTAGGGGTCCACCGGCGGCGGCGCCGGGCGCCAGGCGGACGCGTGCTGCTCCGCCTCGGGCACCGGACCGTACGTCTCCAGGGCCCGGGCCGCCACGCACGCCAGCAACTGCGCCTCCCCGCTCGTCCCCGCGGCGACGGCGCGCTCCACGGAGTCGTCGGTGAGGAGGTGCTCCGCCAGTTGCCGGAAGGTGGTGACCGGCGCATAGCCCGCGGCACGCGGCAGTTCGCGCTCTTCCAGCAGGGCGGTCAGGGGCTCGGCGGAGAGCCCGGCGAGCCACTGTTCCAGGGCAGTACGTGCATGCACCCGCCTGAGCCTAGAACAGTCCGAGTCCCCTGATGAAACCCTCTCGCGATGTGCTTCGGCTGGGGAGGCGCCGTCCCGTCGGGAACGAGGGCGGCCCCATGACACGGCATGCCGCCGTGTCATGGGGCCGCGGCCCGCTAGGAGGCGGGTCAGAAGCCCAGGCTCCAGGTGTCGAGGTAGCCGGGGAGGACGATGAAGTTGCCGGGGGTGTTGTCCCTGACCCGGAGCTTCCAGGTGCCGTTGGCCGGGACGGCGGAGGCGTCGACGGTGAACGTCTGGTGCAGTTCGGGGATCGCGACGGGGCCCTGCGACCAGCCCTTGACCGGGATCACCCGGCCGTCCTCGCTGACCAGGTCGATGACGTAGAAGCCGACGTGGACGGCGTAGAGGTCGACGGTCACCTTGAGGTCGGCCGGGGCGTTGCCCTTGCGGCCGCTGACGGCGACCGGGCTCTCGATCACCGCCCAGTTGGGGATGTCGTACCGGTTCGGGTTGACGAAGACGTCGCCGCCGGAGGCCAGCACGGTCCACTGGTAGTGGACGGTACGGCAGTTGCCCGCCGCGTCCTTGACGGTGATGGCGGGCCGGTACTCGCCGCCCTTCACCGGGGTCCCGGAGACCAGGCCGGTCCTCGCGTTGATGGACATGCCGCGCGGGAGGCCCTTGGCGGAGTAGGTGAGAGGGCCGGGGCGGGAGCTCTGTGCCTGGATCTGCCAGGTGACCTGCTGGCCGGTCGCCGTCCGCCGCGGGTTGGTGCTGTCGATCGCGAGGTGGTCGACGAAGCGGTACCCGACCTTGACCGCGGCCCAGGCGTTGCCGACGGCCTCGTACTTCTTGCTGCCCATGCCGTAGAGGTCGGCGGCTGCCTGGAGCGTGGCGGTGCGCGCGCCGGCGAAGTCCGTGGTGCTGGTCATGTAGACGGTCAGCGCGCGGTACCAGATGTCGGTGGCCGACTCGCGGCCGATGCCGGATACCGCCTTGCCGTCGAACGTCGGGCTGTCGTAGCGGACGCCGTTGATCGTCTTCTTGCCGCTGCCCTCGGAGAGCAGGTAGAAGAAGTGGTTCGCCGGGCCCGAACTCTGGTGCGGGTCGAGGTACTTGGTGCCGTTGGTCCAGTAGTCCTGCGACCCGCCGTAGCCCACGTCGTCCTTGGACGGCTGGTCCATGTAGCGCAGCGGTACGCCGGTGCCGTAGACGTCGACCTTCTCGGCGATGAGGTAGTCCGGCACGTCCTTGGGGCTGTTGGTGAAGAACTCCACCGCGGTGCCCATGATGTCGCTGGTGGCCTCGTTCAGGCCGCCGGACTCGCCGCTGTAGATCAGGCCCGCGGTGGCCGAGGTGATGCCGTGCGTCATCTCGTGGCCCGCGATGTCCAGGGCCGTCAGCGGCCGCTGGTTGTCCTCGCCGTCCCCGTAGTTCATGCAGAAGCACTCGTCGTCCCAGTACGCGTTGACGTACCCGTCGCCGACGTGGACGTACGAGCGTGCTCCGACGCCGTTGTCCGCGATGCCGTCGCGGCCGTAGCGGGAGTGGAAGAAGTCCCAGGTCTGCTGGGCGCCGTAGGCGGCGTCCACGGCGGCCGTCTGGAGGTTGGACGGTGTGCCGTCGCCCCAGACGTCGTCGTCGTCCGTCATGACCTGCCGGGTGTCGTAGTCGTAGGTCTCGTGGTTGCCGCGTGCGGCGTCCACCAGCTCGAAGACGTCGCCGTTGCGGACGGAGCCGATCTGCACGGTGCCGTTGTGCTGGCCGTTGCCGGTGCCGGAGTGGATCTGCTCGACGTTCGCGAGCTGTTTGCCGGTCTTCGCGTCGGTCACGACCTGGAGGCGGCTGGGGGTGCCGTCCTCCTGGACGCCGGTGACGACCGACTCCCAGGCCAGGGTCGGCGCGCCGGTCGCCGCCCAGACCACCAGGCGCGGCGCGCGGTCCACCGCTGCCTTGCGGGTCTCCTCACGGCCGGCGATGTCCAGGGCCGCCTTCCGTGCCTTCGCCGCCGCGAGCGCCGGCGTGGTCGTCGGCACCGTGAGCTTCGCACCGGACGCCTTGGTGGCGGACTGAAGGTCCTCGACACGCCGCCGCCATTGGGCGTTCCCTCCGTCCTCGAGGTGGCACGGGAGGTGGCGAGCATGGAGACGACGCCTCTCGCCACGGTTGCGTCCTTGGAAGTGGTGTAACGGGTTGGACCTGATGCGGGGGTTTGCTCCGGCGTCCGGGTTGGTGCCCGCATAGACAAACGGCCACCGGCTGATCTTCGAAGTGTCGAAGCCTCGAAGGAGATCAGCACGATGACCGCACCCAACAGTCTGCCCCTGCATGCCCTCGCCGACGAGAACCTTGCCGCGGCGAGTCCCGATCTACTGCGCGCGATGGTCAAAACGTTCGCCGACGCGCTCATGTCCGCCGAGGCCGATGCGCTCTGCAACGCCGAGTCAGCGACGAACGCGTCAACCACCGCAACGGATATCGCCCGCGCGAGTGGGACACCAGGGCCGGCACGGAGCCTGTTGCGTTGCGTGGGCGCCGCCGACTACCCATCAGCGACCAAGGCCACCGACGACCCCTCTGGCACAAGCCACGCTGATGTGGCGGCTGTTCGACGTATGCTCCTGTGAAAGTCGTCCAGTGCCCGGGGCGGAGGCGGATCCAGCCGCCAGGTCACGCAGCTGAGTCACCGACCATTCCGTTGACGACCTGCCGATCCTCTTCCCGTCGGCCTGTCGCGGCCCGCGAGATCGGCGGAGCGGGCAACTCCCACTCCCCAACGATGTGTTCATGACGACGTGTCACGCTGATCCGGCACCTGATGATTTCGAAGACGGACCCTCGCCTTCGCCTGGCTCCTCGACGCCATCGAACCCGAGTCGATGGGCAAGGGCGGCTGCCTCGGTGCGGCTGGTGACACCGAGTTTGGCGAGAATGTGCGACACGTGTGCGCTCACGGTCTTCTGCGAGATGAACAGGGCGGTTGCAATACGGCCGTTGCTGTATCCGCGGGCGACCAGGCGCAGAACCTCGGTCTCACGGACAGTGAGTGCTCGCAACACCGTCGCGGACGGCCCACCAGTGGCTGAGGGCTGGCGGGACGTCGGAGAGATGTCGTCGGACAGCTCGTCCCCCTTGGGAAGGGCGATGCCTCCCCGGCGGGCGAGCACTTCGATGTCGCTGTGGAGCTGCCGGGCACCGAGCGATCGTGCAGTCTCCCACGCCTGGTGCAGTACGGGTGCGACGTTCGGGCGCGGGGTGCGGACGGCCAAGGCGTCAGCGGCCCAGCGGCTTCGGGCGAAGGCCAGTTCGTACGGGCGCTCGAGACCCGTCAGCACGTCCACGGCGCGCGCCCATGCCTCAGGGCTGGGGTCTCCCTGAGCCCGGGCGAGTTCCGCCTCGATCATGAGCTGGTACGCCTGCCAGACGGGTACCCTCACGGTGATCACGGCCGCATGCGCCCGGACGGCGGCGATGACGTGATCGCGTTCGGCGTTCCTGCCCGGTACCCATGCGTCGGCCTCCGCGGCGGCGGCGGCGTGCAGCAGCGGCAGGGAGTACCGCACGGTTGTGGCCGGCAGGCCCCCGGACAGGGCAGTGAACAGCTCCCGCCGGGCATCGCCCAGTCGGCCCTGCCGGGCAGCGATGCGGACAGCGACAGTGGCCAGCGGAATGAGCAGCTGCGGCTGCGGGTCCCGGGTGCCGTACAGCTCGCGCGCGGCAGACAAGTACCGTTCCGCCTCCCGCGACTCGCCACGGACGGACTCCATTTCGGCGTTCAGAGCGGCGACGATGCCGCGGGCCTTGCGGGACCGGGCGAGACGGGCGGCCTCCTCGGCCGCCCGTGCCGACTCGGGCCAGCGCCCCAGCGAGAACAGCGACAGGGCCCGGTTGGTGTGGACCCACGACTCAACGTTCGCAAGGCCGAGGCCGCGGCACAGCTCGGCGCTCTCGTCGCCCGCAGTGAGCGCCTCCGCGGACCGGCCCAGTCCTTCCAGTACGGAGGGCAGCATGATGGATACGCGGCCGATGAGTGCGACGGCGCGCAGTTCCTTTGCACGGCGCAGCACCTGGCGCAGTTCGGTGACGCTCTCCTTGAACTCGTCGGTGCCGGTGAGCAGCCAAGCCCGCGTGACGCGGGCGTTCAGTTCGCCGTACGCGTCACCGACCTCTCGCGCGTAGCCGACCGCGCGCTCTGCGGCTTGCAAGCTGTCCGGGCCCGGCTGGTGGCGGGCCCCCCACGCGGCGATTCGGGCGAGGACGTCGGCGTGCACTGCGGAGGACGGCAGCTCGCGCACCAGGTCCTGTGCGTGGTCGAGTTCCTGCTTGCCGTCGCCGAGCCCAAGGTCCTCCACGAGCTGAGCGTGCTCGGTCCAGAACCAGGCTCGGCGCAGGGGATTGACCTGCGAGTCCGGGAGGGCCAGGGCTTTCCGGGACAGGGCCACACCCCGGTCCCACTCACCGCTCATCCGCGCCGCCACCACCGCCTCGGCCAGCAGGTCGGTGTAGACGCATCCCTCCGTCCCCGCGCCGAGTGCTGGGTCCTGCGCGACCAGGCCGGGTGCCCGCAGTGCGCTCCTGGCCGCCTCCGGGATTGTCTCCCACAGCTCCATAGCGCGGGTGAGCAGGTGCAACTGCTCCGTGCAGGCGTAGCGTTCCTTGGCCTCCGCGGCGGCTGTCACGTAGTGGGTGAACGCCCTCGCCGGCTCGTGTGCCCCGGCCCAGTATCCGGCGAGGCGGGCGCTGTACTCCTCGGCAGGTGCCAGCGTGGGATGGGCCTCCAGCGCCTCGGCGGAGCGACGGCTCAACCGGGCACGCTCACCGGGCAGCACCTCGTCGTCGGCCGCCTCGCGGACCAGGGTGTGGCGGAACCGGTAGCCATCTGGCGTGGCACGGAAGATCTGGGAGTCAACGACGGCACGCACCGCTTCGATCAGTTCTGTCTCCGGAAGGTCGGACGCCGCCCGTAGCAGGGTGTGCGGCACGGCACCACCGCTCACGGCGGCGATCCTCACGACCTCCTGTGCCGCGTCGGGCAGTGCGTGGAGCCGAGCGAGCAGGAGGTCGCGGAGGGTGTCGTGGAGCGCGGCGTCGGGGCCGAGACGTCCGGCGTGTACGAGCTCCTCGACGAAGAAGGCGTTGCCGTCGGACCGTGCGAGGATCCGGTCCACTACCCAGGGATCCGCCGGCGCTCCCAGGAGCGCTGTTACCTGTGCCTTCACCTCATCCCAGGTGAAGGCGGGCAGCACGATGCGGAGCAGGTTGCGCAGCCGAGCGGCCTCGGCGAGAAACGGGCGCAGGGGATGGCGCCGGTGCAGTTCGTCGGAGCGGTAGGTGCCGATGATCAGTACACGTCCCGAGCGCAGCGACCGGAAAAGGTACAGCAGCAGGTGCCGCGTGGACGCATCAGCCCACTGCAAATCCTCCAGCACGAGGACGAGAGCACGCTCCGCCGACAGCCGCTCCAGCAGCCCGAGAGTGAGTTCGAACAGGCGCGCCGGCCCTTCGTTCGGCAGGAAAGACGCGCCGGAGTCGAACATTTGTGGTGCGACGTGTCCCAATTCCGGCATGATCCCGGACAGTTCGGTCGGTAGGTCGGCCATCGGGAACGGGCCGATGTCGTCGGCCGACCCACCGGCCGACTGGCGCAAGGCCGACCGCAGCGCGGCCAGAGGCGCCGCGAAGGGCACCTCCTCCGCGCCCGTCTCGACGCAGCCGCCCACCGCGACGAGGGCTCCCCGGCTCCGTGCCACCGCGGCCAGTTCCTCTACCAGACGTGACTTGCCCACGCCGGCCTCACCACCGACGAGTACCATACGGGACTCGCCCGAGGCCGCGTCAGCGAGCGCCCGCGTGAGCGTGGCCATCTCCTCGTCACGACCGATGAACACGGGGGTGACCATGACATCCTCCACGCAAGCGATCATCGCACGGGACGCAGGTGTGCCCACTGACCCGCCGATCGCCGTGTCCGGGCCCCAGCGGTCCCGCACAGCCGCCCCATGGCAGGAAGTACGCGGATCATCAGCCGGTCGTCACGTCGGGCAGCATGCGCACCCGGACCTTGCCCGCCGCCGACCACGCGTGGTGCAGGGCCAACTCAGCCGTCTCCCCCTCGGTCAGGACGATCGAAACCAGACCACGCTGGTCGCTCATGGATTCGATTCGCGCTCCCCGGTCCTGGACGGGGTACAGACGGGGGCTCCCAGGGTGCATGGCCAGGGTGGGGCCGCCCTCAACAGACGCGACGACACCGCGCTCCGGCGCGTACAGGCCGACGGCCGCCGCGCCGGTAGGCGGCGGCGGGACCACGTCCATGAGGGCGGGACGCTCCCCCAGTGCCATTTCCACCAGCGCCTGGTGGACGTCGAACCCGGCTGCACGCCGCATGAGCTCCCCGATGACGACGCCTCCGAGCCGAGGGTTGACCTCGACGGTTTCCACCCCCTCGGCCGTCCGGATGAACTCCGTGTGCGTGAAGCCGTGCCGGTAGCCGACGGACTCCAGCACCCGCGACACGTGCTCCCGGACGTCTGCCTCCAAGGCATCCGGTAGCACGACGGGGAAGGAAGCCGATTCCTCGCGGAAGTCGGGCTCGGGGGACAGCGTGCGGCTGCAGACTCCAAGCAGCCGCGTCTGCCCATCCCAGGTCAGAGTCTCCGCGCTGTACATAGGGCCGATCAGGTACGTCTCGGCCGTCAAGAGCCTGCCACCCAGAGACTCGGACCGCCGGGCGGCCGCCAGTACGTCGGCGAATTCCCCCTTGTCCCGCACCAACCACACATTGCGGCTGCCGGCACCGGCCACGTCCTTCACGACACAAGGGAACTCCAGGTGCGGAACCAGGTCGTCCGCCGCGAAGGACGTGGCAGGGTCGAAAACCTGGCTACGCACCCGGGACAGTCCGTGCCTGCGCAGATGCTCTCGGAATCCGCCCTTGTCGCGCAGCAGCGCCACTGCGGCGGGGTCGGCGTGGGGCAGTCCGAGCTCTCGTGCGACGTGGATGGCTTGGTCGCTGACGGTGTCCACCATTCGCAGCACCCCGGCCACGCCGCCGGGCATGCTGCGGAGCACGGCCAGCACGCGGTCGGTGTCATCGGTATCCACGTCGACCACCGTGAGCGATCCTGGCGCTGCCAGGGCGAGCTCGTGCAGATAGCGGGAACGGTCGGCTGTGAGCAACACCAGCCCGTGGCCGCGACGCCGGGCGGCCGCGGCCAGGTGGTCGAGCCCGAAGTTGAGCGCTTCGATGGCGGCGATGACGGACAACTGGAACCTCCAACGGGGAAGGACAAAGAGTGGCAACACCGGACGAAGCCGGGAGCATCCAGGTCAGGAACTGACGGTCTCGGTCAGTCCGACCGCCCCGGACCGTTGGGCGTCGTCCTTCCCGCAGGCTCGACGGGCGCCCCCATCGAGCCTGAGCACGACGAAGGCGCAGCTCGCCAGCAGTCCGACAGCCGCACAACCCGCCCAGAGGACCGTGCCGCCGGCGAGGTCCAGCACAACGCCGCCTGCAATCGGCGCGACGAAGGACGCGGCCGCCGTTCCGAAGCCGAAGACGCCCTGATAGCGACCTCTGAGATGCGGCGGCGACATGTCGGCGACCACTGCAGCGGACGTGGGCGCGAAGACCATTTCGCCGACCGTCCAGATCACCACACCGAGCCCGTAGACCAGCGCGACGTCGCGGGCGAAGGCCGTCACGCCGAACCCTGCGCCGAACAGCAGGGCGGCCCCGGCGAGCAGCGGGCCGCGTCGTCGGCCGCGCAGCCACGAGGTCAGCGGGATCTGCAGCAGCACGACCACCAGGCCGTTGAGACTGATCACCAGGCCGTACGTGCGCGCGCTGAGTCCCTGGCCCTCCATGGCCACCGGCAGCGTGGTCACGCCCTGGTGGAACAGCAACCACAGTGCGAGGGAAACGGCAGTCAGCACCAGCAGTCGGCCGTCGCGCAGGGCCAGGGTCATGCCGCGCGCTGCAGCGGGTCCGGCCGTCGGCGCCGAGCTCGCGTGCTTCGTGGTCGGGCGCGTCTCCGGAAGCCGCCACCACGCGATGAGTCCGCAAGCCAGCGTCGTCACCGCGTCGCCAATGAAGATCCACACGAAGTCGGCCCGTACGAGGAACCCGGCCATCGCGGAGGACAGGCCGAAGCCGACGTTCACCGCCCAGTAATTGAGGGAAAAGGCACGCTGCCGGTCCTCTGGGCCCACGAGGTCCGAGATCATGGCCGAGAGCGCGGGGCGGGGCGCGGAACTGCCGGCGCCGAAGAGGAATGTCAGCACGACGACGGCGGCGACCTGCGTGGTCACGGCCAACGCGGCCGTGACGGCCGCGGTCACGACATAGGACCCGGCCATGGTGCTCCGCCGACCGAGCCGGTCGCTCAGTTCACCGCCGACCAGCGACCCCGCGACCGAGCCGAGGCCGAAGCACGAGACCACCAGTCCTGCCGCAGTGGCGGAGAACCCCCGGTCGAGCGTGAGGTAAAGGGTCAGGAAAGGATAGACAAAGGTGCCCAGCCGATTCACGAGTGTGCTCGACCACAACCACCAAAAGCCCCGAGGCAGCCCCCGGAACATGGCCCCTCTTACCCACCGCACATCCGGCATACAATCGCTCCTCGCATACCGGCTGTCCGGTCACTTCGAGGATGGCCCACCAGCCTGATCCTCCCCATCGGGAGAAACCCTCGGTTTGGCGCGGCGCGTACCTTAGATGTCCAACGGAGTCCTTTGTGACGTGTCGGCCTGGATGTCGAGGGTCTGCTCGTGGTGACAGGGTGTCTCGTCCGGATCCCTTGCGCACGAACCGCTGCGTCGCTCGCGCCGTCGCTGCCGGTGCGCGTCAGCGTCGCACTGCGTGTACTCGTCAGGCCGGTCGTTGGCCTGGATGACGTCCCTGCGGTGGCCGGGCTCGGGCTCGTCACTTCGTGGCGGCATCGCCGGTTGTCTAACGCCGGCTGAGGCTTTCCATTGCAGTAACGGTTACGCGTCGGCTCGGCGACACCCGACCGGCGGGGTACCCCCGATGTGGGCCATGACCTGCGGGAACGGTGGTGCGTCGCCGGGCCTGCACCGCGGGACCGCCCGCGCGCGTGGTCGACCGCTTCGCCGGCAAGGGGCTCCTTGTGACGGGCCCCGGCCGCACCCAGGAAACGCCCTATGGGTTGTCCGTGTCACCGTCGGGCATCCAGCGCAGCACGTCGCCGGGTTGGCAGCCGAGGGTGCGGCAAATCGCGTCGAGTGTCGTGAATCGCACCGCCTTCGCGCGTCCGTTCTTCAGCACGGCTACGTTGGCGGGCGTGATGCCGAACGCGTCGGCGAAGGCGCCGACCGACGGGTTGCGCCTGGCGAGCTGGACGTCGAGGTCGACGACGATCGCCATCAGACCACGTCGGCGATCTCGGTCTGCAGATCCGTCGCCTTCCGCAGGAGGCTTCGCATGATGGCGACCAGCAGTACGAAGGCCACCCCCATGCCGGCGCTCACGGTCGCGGCGCCCAGAGCGCCGATGACCTCCATGCCGTCGTCGGGAGTGGGGACGTCGGTCAGCGCGAGATGCCCGGTGACCCCGAGTGCCAGCAGCGTCGCGACGAGCGAGGACCCGATGATGATGTCGACCCACCGCAATGCCCGCGACGTGAAGATCGCGTCCCGCCGGACCATCGCGAGCAGCATCCACATTGCGATAAGGGTGACTTGGACGCAGGCTACGCCGGCGATAGCCACCGCCACGTAGGGCGCGGCATAGGCGCCGTAAGGCGGAAAGCGGTCTACTTCGTCCGCTGCCATCGTTGGGATGACCACGATCTGGCCGAAGAGTCCAGCCAGGAATGCCACGACGACACCGACTCGGAGCGTGGCGATACTTAAGCGCTGCATGTATCGATTCTCGATCAGTATCGATCGATAGTCAATAGATCCACTCGCGGATCGCGAGTGCGGTACTCGCTCCGACGACATCGCAGCTGCGCAGGCCGAACGCGCAGGAGGACCGGGGTCATCAACGGGATGGTCCACAACGACTACTTTCGCCCGCGCCCAGCATGCCTCCGTCACCGACAGAAAGAGGTGAGCCGGCAGGCCCGGCGCATTCCGCACCGGTCCGGGCCGACCGCGCTGCAGGCCCGGACCGGGTGATCGCCGAGGAGGCATACCGACAACGGCACCGCCAATCCCGCGGCCGCACGCTGGCGGCGTTGCCGGGAGCGCGCGGCGCGACGTCAGCGGTTGGAGTTCTTGATCAG
This sequence comes from Streptomyces sp. PA03-6a, assembly GCF_033792765.1. Lineage (NCBI taxonomy): Bacteria > Bacillati > Actinomycetota > Actinomycetes > Kitasatosporales > Streptomycetaceae > Streptomyces > Streptomyces sp. PA03-6a. The sequence continues at coordinate 17,779 of NZ_JARAVK010000085.1, forward strand.
GTCAGAGGCCCGTTCGGCGATGGCAAGAACGGTGGCGTTGGTGTTTGCTGCCACGATGGACGGCATGACCGAGGCGTCAGCGATGCGTACCCCGGCGACACCGCGCACCCGCAGTTCTTCGTCGACCACCGAGCTGTCGTCAACACCCATGCGACAGGTGCCCACGGGATGCCAGTAGACCACAACGCTCGTGCGGGCGTACTCGGCCAGTTCCTCGTCTGTCTCACGGAGCCCAGGGAGGATTTCCTGGCCTCGCCACGGGGCGAGTGCGGGAGCCTGACCAATCTGCCGGGCCAGGCGGAGGGCGGAGACCATGGCCTGCTCGTCACGTAGGTCGGCGTAGCAGTTGGGGTCGAGTATCAAGGGAGCCTCTACAGACGGCCCGGAGAGGCGGACCGTGCCCCGACTACGCGGAGTCATCAGCGCCACAAGGAACGAGTAGCCGTGCCCGTACTCCACGCCCGGAGCCAAGGGTGCCTCACTGAGGATGAGCTGGACATCAGGGGCTTCAACGTCAGGTGTGCTGCGTATGCGCACACCGACCTCGGCGTGATTACCAGAGGTGCCTGGAACTTCCAGCGACGCGCTGTAAGTAAGGGTGGTGGTGGGGTGGTCGTGGTAGTTGGAACCGACCTCGGGTGCGTCCACCAGAACATCCACCCCGATCTCGCGCAAATGGCCGGCAGGGCCGATGCCGGAGAGCATGAGCAACTGCGCCGAGCCCATGGTGCCCGCAGTGAGTACCACCTCACGCGAGGCATCGGCCAACGTCGTCTCGTGCCCGGCCGTGTACTCGACGCCTACACAGCGGTCGCCGTCGAATCGCAACCGCCGCACCAGCGCGTCGGTCACCACTTCCAAGTTGGCACGATCAACGACGGGGAGGACGTACGCGTCAGCCGCACTCTGCCGCATTCCATCGACGATGTTCACGTCGAACAGTCCGACACCGTCCTCCTGCCCGTCGGCGAAGTCCACAGTGCGCGGATGCCCGGCCTCGACCGCAGCCTCGCCGGCGGCCCGCATCAAGGGGTGCACATGTGCCGCTGGGCCCACACGCATGGGCCCGTCTTGACCTCGGACCGCAGCGTCTCCCCTCCGGGCGGTCTCCGTACGCTTGAAGTACGGCAGTAGATCATCGTATCCCCAGCCCTTCAGACCGCCTTCAGCCCAAGCGTCGTAGCTGGAGCGATGCGCGCGTAGGAAAATCATGCCGTTCATCGCCGACGAGCCGCCGAGCCCTCGGCCGCGCGGCTGCATGACGCTGGTGCCGGTGTGCTCCATCCGGACCGATGTGTCACCCCAGTTCTGGGGGGTCTGCATCAGCGCCGGCCATGCCGCCGGAACCGCCGACAGGTCAGGCAAAGTACGGCTTCCGGCCTCCAGCAACAGCACACGCGCGGAGGGGTCCTCCGACAGGCGCGCAGCCAACACACAACCAGCCGAGCCACCCCCCACAACGATGTAGTCGTACTCAGACACGACAACCCCTCTCGGTTCCGCAGACATACCAGGATCGGGCCGGACGCATTGCTGTCGATGCCTCTCACCGCGACGGCCTCGTGTCGCACAGCGGCCTTTCAAGGCCGAGCCCCCGCTCGTACAGGCCATCCAGACGACCCGGAGCCGAGTTGCAAAATCAGGCAGAGTTTCGCCGCTTGTGACATCACGCCAGTGGATAGCGGGGAGCAGCAAGCGACCCACGTGAAAGTACGACCGGCCGTACTTCCATGTCAAACCCAAACTCGCAGGCAAGGGCACCATGCATTCCTAAGGTAGCCACAGCCTACAAGCGAGTAGTTTTCCCGATGCGGTTCCGACCTCAGCAGGTGCAACCTTCGGAGGTATGGGAACGAACGCTCGGCTCGCAGCCGGTGAATACGCGCGCTCGCGAAAGCCGGGTACTACTCGTGGCACACGAAACGCAACTTCCGGCTCGGGTGGCCGAAGGGAAGTCAGCGCTTCTCCCGCGCGCAGTCAGGGACAGCCAGGCGGCACTTCCGTAGAGGTGCGGGGCCAATCGACCTCGTTCCGCGGGCCGCCGTTTCCCCGTTAGCCGACTGTAACGGACGCCCATGGTTCCTTTTTATCGAGAACGGATCACCGCCATGCCTGCGACGAAGAAATCGATACCCCGGGTGCGTCAACCCGATGGCGCGCAGCAGTCTCAGGAGCCCGGCGCCCCACTCGGAGAGGTCGATTTCGGCACCGGGTACTACCGCAAGCTCTTCACGTCGTTCGGTGTCGGCGAGGACGGCAGGATCGCAGTTCCGGAGCTGGTCGCACGGCTCCGGGAGTCCGGCCTCGCGGACGCCGATCCGCGGGTCGCGGAGGTGTGGGCGGCGCTGCGCCGCGGGGTCGACATCGAGGGCCGGTCCCGACTCGACCTCGACCGCTTCATCGGCCTGTGCAAGATGGGTGGTGGTGTCGTCGCGAAGGCCATCCGGGGGGACTTCGTGATCCCGGACTTCGGGAGGTTGCAGACCGAGATATCCGGGATCTACGAAAGCCTCCGGCGGGTCGACGACGGGCGTGTCGCGGACTATATTCCGCAGCTCGGCCGGGTCGATCCCGAGAAGTTCGGGATCGCGTTGTGCACGATCGACGGGCAGCGTTTCGCGGTCGGTGACGCAGACACGCTTTTCTGCGTGCAGTCGGTGTGCAAGCCGATCAACTACTGTCTGACGCTGGAGGAGCACGGCGCCGACGTGGTGCACCGGCATGTGGGCCGGGAGCCCAGTGGCCGTGGTTTCAACGAGCTCACGCTGAACAGTGACGGCCTGCCGCACAACCCGATGATCAACTCGGGTGCCATCATGTCGTGCTCGCTCATCCGTCCACAGCAGGACACGGCCGACCGTTTCGACTACGTCGCCGAGACCTGGCGCAGGCTGTCCGGCGGTGGCGCGGTCGGTTTCAATAACGCGGTCTACCTTTCCGAACGCCGCACCGCGGACCGGAACTTCGCGCTCGGTTACTTCATGCGGGAGCACGGTTCCTTCCCCGAGGGGACCGATCTGGTGGAGACGCTGGAGTTCTACTTCCAGTGCTGCTCGATCGAGGTCGACGCGCGGTCCCTGTCTGCGGTGGCGGCGTCGCTGGCCAACGGCGGGGTGAACCCGCTGACCGGAGAGCGGATCTTCTCAGCCGACACGGTACGCAAGTGCTTGTCGCTGATGTCGTCGTGCGGGATGTACGACTACTCCGGTGAGTTCGCCTTCACCATCGGGCTGCCGGCGAAGAGCGGCGTCTCGGGCGGGCTGATGATCGTCGTCCCGGGAGTCATGGGCGTCTGCGTGTGGTCCCCGCGCCTGGACCCGCTGGGCAACTCGGTGCGCGGTGTGGCGTTCTGCAAGGAACTGGTCGGACACTTCAACTTCCACGTCTACGACTCCTTCGCCGCCGGTGAGGTCTCGGGCAAGCGCGATCCGCGGCGCGGCAAGAACGAGGAGGAGATCACCTCCACCATGCGGTTGCTGTGGGCCGCCAGCCAGGGCGACCTGGACGACGTCCGGATCGCCCTGGCGACGGGCAAGGACCCCAACTCGACGGACTACGACAAGCGGACCGCGCTCCACCTGGCCGCATCCGAGGGGCACGCGGAAGTCGTCCAGTACCTCCTGGACCATGGCGCCGACCCGGGGACCGAGGACCGGTGGGGCGGCACCGCGCACTCCGACGCCCGGCGCGGCGGCCACGACCGCGTCGCCGAACTCCTGCAACCCGGCCCGACCGTCGTGGGCTAGCTCGCCACCGCCGCACCGCGCGCGGCCCGACGGCCGTGATGCGCGATTCACCGCCCACCCACGTCCTGCCGCCGGCTGACGGCAGGCCATCGACAAGGAGAAGAGACAAGTGGCTTACAAGGCCGAGTACATCTGGATCGACGGTACCGAGCCGACTGCGAAGTTGCGTTCGAAGACCAAGATCCTCGCCGATGGCGCGGAGCCGGGTATCTGGGGCTTTGACGGGTCGAGCACGAACCAGGCCGAGGGCCACAGCTCGGACCGCGTGCTCAAGCCCGTCGCCACGTACCCGGACCCGATCCGCGGCGAGGACGACCTGCTGGTGCTGTGCGAGGTCTTCAACATCGACGACACGCCGCACGAGTCCAACACCCGCGCGCTGCTGCGCCCGGTGGCCGAGCGGTTCGCGGCGCAGGAGTCGCTGTTCGGTATCGAGCAGGAGTACACCTTCTTCCAGGGTGGCCGCCCGCTCGGTTTCCCCGAGGGCGGCTACCCGGCCCCGCAGGGCGGCTACTACTGTGGTGTCGGCGCGGACGAGATCTACGGGCGTGACGTGGTCGAGGCCCACCTGGACAACTGCCTGGCCGCGGGCCTGGGCATCTCCGGCATCAACGCCGAGGTCATGCCCGGCCAGTGGGAGTTCCAGGTCGGCCCCCTCAGTCCCCTTGAGGTGGCCGACCAGCTGTGGGTCGCGCGCTGGCTGCTCTACCGCACCGCGGAGGACTTCGGGGTTTCCGTCACTTTGGACGCCAAGCCCGCCAAGGGCGACTGGAACGGCGCCGGCGCCCACACCAACTTCTCCACCAGGGCCATGCGCGAGGGCTACGACGCGATCATCGAGGCCGCGGAGTCCCTGGGGCGTGACGACAAGCCGCTGGAGCACATCCGCAACTACGGCGTCGGTGTCGAGGACCGCCTCACCGGCGCCCACGAGACCGCCCCCTGGAGCCGGTACAGCTACGGCGTCTCCGACCGCGGTGCCTCCGTCCGCATCCCCTGGCAGGTCGAGGTCGACAAGAAGGGCTACATCGAGGACCGGCGCCCCAACGCCAACGTCGACCCCTACACCGTCACCCGCCTCATCGTCGACACCTGCTGCACCGCCCTGGAGAAGGTCGACCTCGTCTGAGAACCGGCCGCCGAAGGGGTGGACCGAGGCCCCGAGTCCGCAACAGGTGCACCGGTTCGCCCCCGGCAGATCGCACCCGCTCAAGCCCGTCTGGCTGGCGGCGGGTTTCACACACTTGGAGAAGGTTCGATGCCGAAGGGCTTTGATGAGGGCGACACCTTCGTCCTCATCAGCGCGGCACCGGTCATGTGATGACGCCCGGCCCTGGCCTTCTTCGCGGCGTGGTCCGGGTGAAGAGCGTGCTGGACATCCTGCTGACGAGTTTCGTCAGCCGGGGCATCGTCAGCGTGCTGCGGGTCTCCTCAGCCACCGGGGCCCTCCATGCATTGCCATGACAAGCCTGTACACCCATGAGAGGCCGAACGTGCGACACACGACCTTCGAAGGCAACGACCGGCTCACGCCAGGCGCCCACGAACTCACCATCGACGGCGTCAGGCAGCGCTACCACGTGGCGGGCCGGGGCCCTGTGTGCCTGGTTCACCCCGGTGGACCCGGAAGCCACTGGGGCTACATGCGGATGCCCTTGGTGGAGCGCCACATGACGACCGTGTACGTTGCTCCGGTGGGCGCGGGCGAGTCCGGTGAACTGCCGGACGGGCAGTACTCCACGGCACGTTTCGCCCGCTACGTCGACGGACTGGTGAATCATCTTTTGGTCCCAGAGATCTACTTCCTGGGCCATTCCGCGGGGAGTTTCGCCGGCCTTCAGTACGAACTCGACCACCCGGGCAAGCTGGCCGGCCTCGTCCTCTACGGCGGGGCTCCCGTCTTCGGCCCGGATCTGTACACCGAGGCGGACGCCCAGATCGGCGCCTTCGAGAAGCGCCACGCAGACCAACCCGGCATGCCCGATGTGGTGGACGCCTACCGGTCGCGGTTGCGACGGGCGAACAAGGCTGAACTCATGACGTACCTGGGCAGACTGCTGCCCGCCTATTTCGCCGACTACTGGAGCCGGGAAGAGGAACTGCGGGAATGGTCGAAGGCTGTCGACATCGAGTACGCCCCCGCCGCATACCAGGAGAACTGGGACGTGCGGAACGAACTTGCCAAGGTAAGTGTTCCCACGCAGATCCTCGTCGGCCGTCATGACTGGATATGCCCGGTCCGCTGGTCCGAGGAGATGCGCGAAAAGATTCCTGGTTCACGCCTGACCGTCTTCGAACATAGTGGCCACTTCCAGCACGTGGAGGAGGCCGAGAAGTTCGCCGCCACCATAGCCGACTTCCTCGCCCACACCTCGGTGACCGGATAGTCCGGCAGCTGCCGCGCGCGGCGCGGCAGCTGAGTCTTCTCTCCACCGCCGCCGGGGGCGGCCGGCGCATCGCCTCGCTTGTCGGCATCGCCGCGTTGACCACCTGGCGTCGACGTGCTCCGGGTGCACCTCGAGGACGAACTTCCAGCCGGACGCGCGAGTGTCAGTAGGCGACGTCGCCAACCGCGGGCTATGGCAGGCGCCGCCACTACAGAACGTTTTCAACCGGTGGGCTCTACATAACGTGGAATTCGGCGGCTGCCAAATCGGACTGGGCGACATGGTCGTCCTTGGCCTGGCCGCCTCCGGCTCAGGTACCCGACCCTCTGCCCCCTTCTCAGCCGTCGGACATCACGCCTACCTGGCCTGGGTCGCTGGTGCTCACGCCTGTCCCGCCCAGGACTTGGCCTGCCACATCGTCCATATCGGCTTGGAGCAACTCTTTCTCCACCTGCCCGATATAGCCCTCGCAGTCCCCGTAGAAGACGTGGAATGGGCGCCCCCGCTGGTGGTCTGAGGGCCTGCGAGCCTGCCCGGCACTTTTACCCCCATTTACCATCTCGACAGAGGAGATTCTCCACTCTGTCTGCGGCGTGCTCGGGCGGATTCGCCGCTGCCGAACCGCAACGGCTCGCCGCCGCGCACTCCTGCGCCGGTGGCTGGGCAAGGGCGGCAGGCGCTTGGTCCCGATGCCTGCCCGGATCTTGACGACATGCCGGATGCGGAGTTGAGGTCGCGGGTACGCCGCACCGCGGAAGGACGCACGTGTCACGCGCTGACGACAACCGGGTATCTCGCCACCATACGACCCCATGACCATGACACGTGAAGACTGTATGCTGTATGCCCACAGCTCGGTGGAGAGCCCGACGGCCGGAGGCGACATGGCAGACCTGGACCCCGAGGTAGTGCTGGGCATGACGGCCCAGGCACCCGACGGCGTGGTGATCATCGACCGCGAAGGGCTCATCCGCTACTGGAACCACGGGGCGGAGCGAATTTTCGGGTTCTCCGCCGCCGAGGTCGACGGCCGCAGTCTGGACGTGATCATCCCGGAGCGGCACCAGCAGCGTCACTGGGACGGTTTCGAGAAGTCCATGGCCAGCGGGACGACCAAGTACGGGGACGACGATCTGCTGACCGTCCCCGCGGTGGGCGCCGAAGGCCGGAAGCTGTCCATCGAGTTCAGCGTGGTGCTGCTGAACGGCGCGGACGGACGGCCTGGTTACGTAGGCGCGGTCATCCGTGACGTCACCGAGCGGCGTTCCCACGAGAAGGAGCTGTACCAGCAACTGGCGGCCGCCAAGGTCGCCGCCAGAACGGCCAGCTGACCTCCGTCCCTACAGGGCGAAACTCCGGTACGGAAGATCGAATGCTGTAGGTCAATTCCGGAGTGTGACTGCTGCCCAGTGGAGACAGTGCGGGTAGGTCCGACCGTGTTCCTGAAGGCGAGTCCGGCGATCCGAGTTCGAGAGGAGATGAGACCGCCGTTTCATCCGCGGATCATCAAATTCCGCATCCTGCGGCGGTGGGTCCCGGCCCGCATCGCGCACCTACTGGGCCTGGTCCCCTCCACCGTCCACCGCGCAACATCCCCGACGGCGGTGGACACAAGACCCACGGCCGCCAAGCCGGCCGCAAGAACCGCAAGAACGCCGGCTACAGCTACATCCACACTGCCGTCGACAACCACTCCCGCCGCACCTACAGCGAGATCCTGGCCGACGAGAAGCCGTCGGCTATGTCCTCGCCGTCCCGAAGTCTCAGCACGTGCCCCGCTTCGGCCGCATCGACTACCTGTTCACGCAGGCCCAGCCAGAAGCGTGGGAGCAACGCTCATGCGGCAACGGCGCGCGCATCTACCACTGGGCAGCGGTCCAGATCCCAGCGATCGAGGACTTCGACGGCGACACACCCACACACCAGCGTTGGGCGCTGGCCCGGCGCAGCCTCACCAAGCCCGATGAGATCGCCTACTACCTCGGTCATGCCCCGGTGGGCACCGGTATCGACGAACTCGTGATGGTCGCAGGGCGCCGGTGGGCTATCGAGGAATCATTCCAGGCCGCGAAGAACGAATGTGGCCTGGACCAGTACGAGGCCCGCCGCTACACGGGCTGGTACCGGCACATCGCCCTGGCCATGCTCGCCCACGCATTTCTCGCGGCAACCGCGGCTCAAGCGGCGGCAAAGGGGGATGCAGAAACAGTTCCGGCACCCTGAAGCCCCACTCACTGTGGCAGGAGTCCGCCGACTCCTGGCAACTCATTGCCCACCCCTACCTGGCCGGCCGCTTCGCATCCACACGGTGAGCTGGTCGCAATGGCGACGCAGACACCAGGCCATCGCCCGCCACTGACTGCCACTACCGGCGACGACTCCACTCGTTGGAAGGGCAGTCCAGCAAGACTGCCCCAGACCGGCAACCCCCGCCCTACACTCCGAACGACGCCTCCCACCAGGCCAGATAGCAAAGCGCTGATGGAGTACTAGGACTGCGCATCGCCTAGACACCCTTAGCGATGCCGAGATGAGAGGGCAACCCCTTATCGGAGGGGCGAGGCCGCACCTCCTTGTTCCTTCCCTCCGAAGGTTGGATCAGAACGGGCAGTCATCATCGGAACTATCAACGATATCGATAATGGAATCCCGGTCAACGCGCTGGCCGTTGAAGTGCCCAGCGACCCACTCGACACACTCCGGCCGATCACCTGTACCAACGCGGCAGAACTCTTCTACCGCCTCACGCACCAGGCGAATCGGCAGGGCACTACTACGGTCATGGAAGAGTGGATAACCAGGATCTGAGACCAACAGAGGGTCAAAGTTTGGAGGCTCCGGGTTGTCAGAGATCCAGACCGAATCATAGATCCCACCCTTTCTGGGACTTCGCATCGTCAGCCCCCACACAAGAGCCCCAAACCCAGTCGAGGCGTTGATCGCAACCCGCAGATGATTATCCGCCACTGGATTTGTATCGGTGTGAGGCTGTTCCGACAAACAAAACCACACATTTACTCCGACGGAACCGGCCTTCTCGGCACCGCTCCCCAATTCTTCGCCGTCGAACACTCTGGCAACAAGGCGCGCAGCTTCGCCCATATTCGCACCATGGTGCCACTCACCATCGAAGTGAACGCTAAGAATTGCCATAACCCTCATCCTTTGAGATTTGCACACAGTAGCAAAAGGAGTCGGGGGCCGCCCTCGCGGACGTGCCCCCGACCTTCTTGCATCGATTCCTCAGCGACGTCCCCTCAGCGGGAACATCGTCATTGCGCCATCTGACCCACGGTAGTGGACCCTCAACTCATAGCCTTGCGGCAGAATGAGCGGAACTGCGGTTTGACAGGAGTACGGACCCGAACACGGACCGTCGCGATGGTTGATCACGATGTCCAGCGACGTCACGCCCTTCAAATCCATATACCAGGCAATCTTCGTTTCCACGTGCGTGGCAGCATCGAAAGGCCCGGATCGCGGATAGTCCGCAGCAGCACCCTGGAGAAACTCGTCGATCATATCAGTGAGATTTCCACCACCGCTTCTCATCCTGTGACCGACCGGCGTAGCCGTGCCATCTTCGGCGATGTCCACTACCTGACCCACCGTCGGATCGTGATCACCACGCACCGGCAGGCTGGCTTCGATGTCTCCAACGCCGCAGTTGTGAACGAGTACAGAGGCACCCGATGCCACGACATAGTACGTATGGACATCGGAGACGGTCAGGTTGTGGACAGTGGCGCCCTGGCTGGTCCAACGCTTGATCGCCGCGACCTGGACGTACGTGCCCGCACTGGTCTGCAGCCACTGACCGGACTTCAGGTCGGTGGCTTCAACCCACTTGCCGAGTTCAGGGACCCAGAAGGGGTGCCCGTCGGTCGCGGTGACCTGGGCCGTGCTCGAACCCGCCTTGCCGTCGACGTCAATCGTCACCTTGACCAGGTGCTTGAGGCCCTCGCCCTTGATCGCGGCACTGACCGCCTCGACCCGGGTCTCGCCCGTCCTCGGGTCGGTCACCTTGACCTTGTCACCTGGCTTGACCTGCTCGATCGGCTTGGTCGAGCCGTCGGCCATCAGAACCCTCGTACCGGGGACAAAGCTGTTGCTGACCGGGCAGGAACCGCCGTCGCCGGCCCTGCCCGAACCGCCGCTGCCGCTCGTGCCACCGTTGCTACGGGAGGAGCCGCCGGACTTGCCGCCGCCACCGCCGCCGCCGGACTTGCCGCCGCCGCCCTTGCCTCCACCGGAGTGCGAGGAGGACTTGGGTGCGGCCTTGGCCTGGGACTGCTTCTGGGCGGGGTTACCCGTCTTCCGTTTCGCGGCGGCCGCTGCGTCGGCTCTTCTCTTGGCTGCCTCGGCCGCCTTCTTCTTGGCCCTTTGCGCGGCTTCCTTCTTCGCCCTCTCGATGGCCAGCTTCTTGGCCCGTAGCGCGGCCGACTCTGCTGCCTTGGCCGCCTTGAGCACCAGCTCGGCCGCCCGCTTCGCGGCCTTGAACGCCTTGATGGCGTCGATAGTGCGGTTGACCGCCTTGATGACGGCCGGGATCTTCCCGAGCTTGGCCCACGGGATGGCGTCGACCGCGATGCTGACGCAGGACCACATGTCCCCGCCGAAGCAGGCGATGGCGTCGTTGATGCCGATGAAGTCCTTCAGCGTCTCCCACGCGACCGCCAGGATGACGGAGGTGAGTGACTTGCCCTGCATAGACTGCGCCTGCGCGACCTGCGCCGCGGACAGACCCGCGCCGGCGAGGGCCGCGGCCTTCTCCGAAGCGGTCAGGCTGATGGACAGACCCGTCGGGTCGGAGTACGTGACCGGGTTGTTCTGTGCGTACGCGTACCCGTTGGACTGCAGTGGGTCGTTCAGGTCGAGCACCGGGTCGGCGGAAAGGAAGCGTCCGACAACCGGGTCGTACAGACGGGCGCCGAGCGGCTGGTAGCCGGAGGGGTCGTCCCGGGTCTGGCCCAGGAAGCCCTTGTGGCTCTGCCGGCCCACATTGGCGGTGCCGCGCTCGTTGCCGAACGGGTCCTGCTTGCGGACGCGCACCGGCATGGATCCGTAGAGACCGACCTCGGTGTACGCGCTGCCCTGGTGGTCCGTGGTCTGTGCGACCAGGACCTCCGCGCCGGTGCCGTAGGCGTAGCGCACGACGGAACCACCGGGGGCGCCGTAGGTGCGCTCGCTCTTGACCAGGACGCCGCCCTTCTGGACGGTGACCTCGGCGTCGCCCAGATGCAGCGTGGCCTGCTTGCCCTGGATGGTGAGCAAGCGGGAACCGTCGGGGCCGTAGATATGGCGGGTGTCGTTCTGCGGCTCCCACAGCTGCGCCGCGGAGGAACCGTCACAGGTCGCCAGCACGACCGGGGTCGAGTTGGCGTTGACGGCGCCCTGGACCGCGAGGCACAGGGCGGGGTTGTTGGCCAGCATGAGCTGCCCGACGGCGTTGCGCTTCAGCTCCTGCGCGGCGGAACCGTCGCACTTGCGGACCTGGAGCGCCGATCCGGCCGACTCCGCGGTGGGCTGGAGGCACCAGGTGTCGTGCGTCGAGAGCGTGCCCCGGTTGGAGTCGGTCTGCCCCGGCGTGGGGGTGAACCTGAAGTTCTGCGCCCCCGACAGGTTGCACGAGTAGAGCTGGATCACCTGGTTGGCCGACGGAACCCCGCCCTTGAGGTCGAGGCACTTCTGCCCCAGGCCCACGTACGGGGTCTTGCCGCCACTGCCCTGGCCGGTGATCCGGTCGACCTGACCGTCGTAGGTCCAGGTCAGCTCCTGCTTGTCGCCGTTCTGGATCGAGGTGACGGACTTGGTCTCACCGGTCAGCTCGTACAGACGTGTGGCCTCGGCCGTGACCTGCGCGCCCGCGGGGGTCTTGTAGGTCTTCGACACCTTGGTCAACGTGTGCGGCTGGTCCTTGGCGGCGTTCTTCCCATACGCGTACGTGGAGACCGCGTTCTTGGTGGTGTCGCCGGCGAGGTCGTTCTCGGTCAGCTTGGTGCGGTTGCCGAGCAGGTCGTACTCGTACTCCTGCCAGTAGCCGGAGGCGTCCGCGCCCGCGGCGACCCGGAGCGTGCCGTCCGCGTTCTTGTTCAGCGAGCCGTCGGGGTTCCTCGGGTTGACGCAGGCCGTCTGGTCCTTCGCGGTCCAGGCCGACTTCAGCTGGCCCATCGGGTCGTAGACGAAGCACTGGCGCTCCGCGATCCCGTCGGACTTCTCCTGGATCGAGGTGACGTTGCCTGCCGGGTCGTAGGTGTACGCCCGGTTGGACACCAGGTTGTCGCCGACGACGCTCTTGTCGTCCGTCTTCTCGCGGTAGACCGACTGCTCGGTGAGCTCGCCGCTGCCCTCGTCGTAGGCGTTCTGCGCCCACACGCGGTACGGCTGGGCACCGAGCGTGGAGCGGAGCACCTGGCCGTAGGCGTCGTAGGCGGTCTCGGAGCCGTACCAGTCCTTGCCGGAGATCGAGAGCGGATTGCCGTCCTTGTTGTAGCGGACGACCAGTTTCTCCGCCTCGAAGTTGCCCACCGCCGGAACGGTGGACTCGTCCAGCATGCCGTTGTCGTTGTACGTGTAGTCGTACCTGTATTCCTTCTTCAGACCCCAGGTGTCGACGATGGACTGCGGCAGGGACAGCGTGGTCGAGGTCGGCTGGTAGTCCTTGGTGTAGCCGTTGACCGTCTGCGTGTACGCGAGGCCGTCGGTGTACCGGGTGGCGGTGGCGGGCATGCCCTTGCCGCCCGTGGCGGAGTCGTAGGTGAACTCCGAGAGCAGGGTGCCGGCGGCGTCGTTCAGACGCTGCTGCTTGGGCCGCGAGAGCTCGTCGTAGCTGTTCCACACCTTGACGCCGCGGTCGTTCGTGGTCGTCTGCGGCCGGCCGAAGGCGTCGTACGTCGTACGGGTCGTCCCCGAGTCGGGGTCGGTCGCCGTCTCCACCTGGCCGATGTGGTTGTACGTCCACGACCACGGGTGCGTGGTGTCCGCCGAGGCGGTCGCCGTCTTGACCTGGCCGCGAGCGTCGTACTTGTAGTCAGTCGAGGTGAACCCGCCCGGGGCCTCCGGGTTGAAGGTGTCCGTCCGGACGGTGCGGCCGAGCGCGTCGGTCCACACGCGGTAGGTCGAGTCGCCCTCCGGCTGGATGACCTTCGACCAGTCCTCACCGTACTCGTAGCGGACGGCCCGGTCCTCGTACGCCTTGGAGAAGGACTCCTTGGTCTCCGAGTCGACCCACTTGAGGTACGGCGTCTCCTTCAGCACGCGGCCGAGGCCGTCGTAGGTGTAGCGCGTGATGTTGGGGACGGCCGTGTCGGCGAGCGGGCTGAACAGCTCGCCCGGCTTCGCCTCGTCGGTCAGGTAGGCGTTGTTGGTCTGGTAGACCTCACCTGAGTTGTTGTACAGCGTGTCGGTGATCAGCCAGCCGGCGTCGTTGTCGGCCTCTTCCTGCGTCTGCCGCTCGCGGCCGAGACCGTCGTAGAGGGTGACGGAGGTCTCGATCCGGTCCTCGTAGCCACGCGCGTACGTGGTGACGTACGGAGGCTTGCGGATCTTGATGTTGGCGTCGGTGGGGTCGGTCTCCTCCGCCGGGATCGTGTAGACCGCGCGGAAGTCCGCCACGCCGTTGCCGGGGGTACGTCCCGGCGCCCAGGCCTCGGCGAGCCGGCCCAGTGGGTCGTACACGGCCTCGCTGACCTGGAGGTTGGCGTCGGTCGTCTTGACGGTGACCGAGCGGCCCGGCTCCAGCTCCTGGATCTGGCTGTGTCCGAGGACGTTGGTCGTGGTGACCTTGAAGACCTGGCCCGTGGCCGGTCCTATGGACTCGTAGGTGATCGTGGCGGACTTCGGGGTCTGCTGGGTCAGCTGATCCGCCGGGGTCTGCTTGACCACGCGTCCGACCGAGTCGAACTCCGTCTTACCGGTGGTCTGGAAACCGGTGCCGGCGCCGTTGAGCGTCCACGACTCGCTGGCCAGGCCACGGGTGGCGGAACCGAGCTCCGTGCCGTAGGACGTGCCGTCGTACGCGGTGCGCTGGCCGCCGCTGAGCGTCGACAGGTCCGACCAGTCGGCGTTGGCGCAGGTCGTCGGCGAGACCAGGACCTGCTTGGACAGACCGATGAGGTTCTTGTCGGTCCGGTGCAGGTACTCCATCTTGGTGCACGACTCGTCACCGGTCTTGTCGGCGGCGGTGTCGCCCAGGGACTCCACCAGGGTCGGCAGCCCGTAGGTGGAGTCGTACGTCGTGGTCGTCTTGACCGTGCGCAGGGTGCGCGGGTCGTCGGTGTTGGTGCCGGACGACTTGGTGTACGCGATCTCCTCGGGCTCCGTGACGCGCCAGGCCCGCAGCGGGCTCAGGCCGTCGTCACGGTCGCGCTTGGCGAGCTGGGTGGCCTCGGGCTTGGTGACGGAACGGGACAGCCAGTCGGAGTCGGCCTTGGTGGAGTCGGTGTACGTGATCTCCTCGGCGATCCGGCCGGCGAACGGCTCCTCGTCCTTGGCGATCTCGGCGCCGGTGATGTCCTTGACGGACACGTCGTCGCCGAGGCCCCGGAAGAAGCGGGTGACGGACTTGGAGCGCTGGTCGGCGGTGTCCGGGGTGTCCTCGACGACCGGACCCGTCAGGACCGTGGTCTGCTCGACGCCCGCGAACTGCGAGTAGGTGCGCTGGGACTTCTTGGTGAACTCGGCCTCGGCGAGCTTCCAGGCCGGGTTCTTGTACCGGTACTCCGTCCTGGTGGTGAAGTTGCCGTCGATGTTGGGCAGTTCCTCGACGGTGTCCACGACGTACTTGTGGAACCAGTCGACGTCCTCGACCTCGGGGTCGGGGTTCCAGAACGAGGGGAAGCAGAGCCGGTCGTTCACCTTGAGCTGGGCCTGCAGCCGGGCCATGGCCGTGGCCCTGTCCTCGCCGGGCCGCTGGTCGAGCACGGGAAGGTCGCCGCTGAGGCAGTCACCCTCGATCGGCTTGTACGTGACGATGGTCTCGCCGCCGTACTCGTTGACGACGCGGCCGATGCGCAGCCGGGAGAAGCCGGGCCGCGACGGGTGGACCTTCTTGACGCGGTTCGGCATGTCCTCGGCGTTGGGCTCGAACCGTACCGTGTTGAGCTGCACGCTCGCGTCGGTGGTGCCCTTGCGGGCGTAGCCGGTGCGCTGGACGGACTCCAGCCACAGGGCCGTGTTCGGGCCGGTCACCAGCCTGGCGAAACTCTGCTTGAGCTGGTACTCGTCGACGACCTGGCGGGCGACGGTGTCGGTGCGCCGCTGGGCCGAGGTCGTGATCTTGTCGAGGCGCTTGCGGGTCCAGAAGGACGGACCGGCGTTCCAGCACTTCTTGCCGTCATCGCAGCGCAGGTCGACCGGGGTGTCGAACCAGGGCCGGTAGTTGCGCGGGTCCTTGGAGATGAAGTTGTCGTTGGAGCAGGTGACGTCGTCGACGGTGTAGCAGCGCTCCGCCACCTTGAAGCCGACCCGGGCCGGTGCCTCCGCCGTGAAGATGGTGTTGCTGCGCTGGCCGTAGTCGATGTGGTCGAGCCAGCCGTCGCGGTCGTAGGGGACCGGGGCCTTGAAGTTGAAGTTGCGGGCGTAGTAGTTCGGGGCGTCCTTCTTCCACCACAGCGACATGGCGTTGCCGTGGACGTCCTCGATGTAGTCGAGGCCCCAGCGCCAGCCCTGCGTGCACCAGGAGTTCGTCCAGTCGGTGGTCGTGGGGCCCTTGTAGCAGTCCTCGTCCGAGTGGTTGCCGTAGACCGGGACCGTGAGCACCGAGTCGGTGGTCGGGTCGTCGGCGGCGGTGCCGTGGTCCGACCAGCCGGGGAGCTTGTTCTTGCCGAAGTGGTACTTCGTGCCGTCCTTGGTGGTGACGACCCAGTACTCACCGTCCTTGGCGCCGTTGCCGGTGTCCTCGTTCTTGACCAGCTGGATGGTGGAGCCGTCGCCGTTGGCGGTGAACCACTTGCCCTTGGTGTTGTCCCAGACCAGCTCGGTGGTCATGCCGCCGAGGGAGAGGGTGGCGTTCTCCGAGCCCCAGCACAGGTCCGCGGTGCGGTGGGTGGCGTTGTTGGAGCCGGCCTTCTTGGAGTCCTGGCGGCAGTTGGCGTAGGTGCGGGTGATGGACCCCGCGTTGTAGTCCCAGCCGTCGCCGATCCAGGAGGCCTGGTTGTTCGTCGAGGAGGTGCGGCCGTCGACGGACTGCGAGGAGTACGCCAGGTTGACCTTCGGCATCAGGCCGCCGGCGGTCTCCGGGACCTGGACGTCGTACGAGTAGGTGAAGGCGCCCGAAGAGGAGCCCGACGACCAGGAGCCGGAGGACAGCAGCGGCGAGGCCGTGAAGTCACCGGTCGCCGACGAGCCGGTGTCGAGACCACCGATGGCGGCGCCGCCGCCCGCGGAGACCGCGGGCTGGACGCCCTCCCGGTAGGACGCCTTGGTCGCCCCGGAGGGGACGAAGCCCTCGTCGAGGAGGCTGGAGACCGGGACGGTGCCGCTGATGATCTTGTGGGTGGGGACGTACTTCGCCGTCTTGGCGTTGGTCGGCGCGTCCTTGGCGGCCACGGCCGTCACCGTGCTGCGCAGCCGCTGGAAGTTCTTCTTGCCGTTCTTGACGTTCTTGTCCCCGTCGGAGAGGGACATCGTGCTCGTACCGCCGCCCTCGGCGCAGTCGCCCGCATTCGGGTCGGAGTAGACGCACTCGGGGAGCAGCATCAGACCGAAGCGCTCGACGGCCTGCGGTCCGTAGAGGTCGGCGAAGCCCGCGGTGTCGATGCTGATCGCCACTTCGGCGGCCGGGTCGACGGTTGCCGGAGGGGTGAGCTTCATGATGATGCCGGAGACGCCCGCGGTCTGCGAGGTCGTCTGCGGGGCGACGCCCACGGTCCATTCACCGGCGAGGGCGGCAGGGTCGCCGCCCTCGGGGACGCCGATGGCGACGGGCAGGTCGTCGACGGGCTTGGTGGTGCCGGGTTCGCTGGTCGCGTCGAGCGTGGCCGGACGGGTCCCGGAGGTCCACGGCGCGGTGGCGGTGGGGGTGTACGAGGTGACCGGGTTCTCGGGTGCGAGGGTCAGGGTCTTGTCGGCCAGTTCGTCGCCCTCGACCTCGGTGGCCTCCGGCAGCTCCGGGAGGTCGACCTCGGCGATCGACTTCTCGCGGTTCATGCCGGGGCCGGGAACGGCGAGCGCCTCGCTGCCCAGGCTGGTCATCGTCAGTGTCGAGGACAACAGGAGGACGACCCCCGTGCGGCTTCGCCGCCGGCGCCATCGTTGTGACTCCGTCATGGCTGGGCGTCCCCGCCCCAGCCATGACAGCCGACCTGAAACACGCATGCGCGTCGACTCCCACCCTGGCAACTCAAACAACGGACGAGGTGCGGAAACACCAAAGGGCACACCCCTGGCTCAGGCGCATGCGTGTGGCACCTTCTGTCATGTCCGCCGCACATGCAAGATCGCCACGGAGTGCCAAAAGCCCGCGAAAGTGATCTGCAACACGGTGCGTAACGGATCAGACCGCTCCAGTAACGGCCAATCAGAAGGATGGCGGAAACCCAATGATCACCGCCAATGCGGTCGCATAAATGCCGCAAACCACACTCAGTTAATGGCCGGTCAAGTCCGCTCCATGCCTATGTAACGGATCCATAAAATCTTCACCCGTGGACGTAAATACTTCACATGTGTGATCGTGTGCCCGCCTTCTGCCCCGCGGCCTGCCGACCGGGGCTGTCTGTGCTGTCCTCAATCCGCTTGGTTCCCACGGGAGTAGACCGCCGTGACCGCGCCGCCTCGCTTTCTCAGCCCATTCGTGCGCACGCGCACACGGCTGTCCCTGACCCTCGGCCTCGTGCTGGCCGCCCTGACCGCCGCCCTGCTGCCGTGGTGGCAGCCCGCTGGCTCCTCCCCGGCCACCGCCGGCCGCGGCACCGCCCACGCC
>NZ_JARAVK010000086.1:0-35816 GCF_033792765.1 Streptomyces sp. PA03-6a
TCCCGGGGGGAGGGACCGTGTTGGGCGAACACGTCGAACCACTGGGGACCTGGGGGGTTCTGTGCGGCATGGGGGACTAGTCAGCCCGTTTCCGTCAGCACGCGAGCATCTGGGGAACGGCGCGATCAGCCGGCCCGCAATCGAATGGGAGCAGCGGTACCGCCGAGCCGTGATCACCAGCGACACGGTGGCCACCGCCTTCGTGGTGGCCGCGATCGGCAGTTTCTTCGGGGTCCGGGACGCGGCCAACTGGCACGAGAAGTGGGGGATCCTCGCCTTCGGCACCGAGCTGCTGGTGCTGGGGACGCTTGCGGTGAGCCGCTCGTGGGCTCCGGCCGTGCTCGGCCAGGGCGCCGAGGAGTTCCGCCGGCTCGGACGCTCACTGTGCACGGCGGCCGTCGTGCTGGCGCTCGGCGGGGTCGCCGTCACCTCGCGCAACATCAAGCTCTGGATCTTCGTCGCGATCCCGGCGATCGCACTCGTCACCATGACCGAGCGGTACCTGCTGCGCCTGTGGCTGCACAAGCAGCGGAAGGAAGGGCGGTGCCTGCGACCGGTGCTCGCTGCCGGGAGCCCGGCCACCGTGCGCGACCTGATCACCCGGATCCGCAAGTTCCCGCACCTGGGCTGGCAGGTGGAGGCCGTGTGCACGGCGGACGCTCCCGGGCTCGACGGTGACCACGTGGACGGGGTGCCGGTCGTCGGCCGGCTGACCGACGTCGCGGGCCACGTCCGCCGCAACGGCTACCGTGTCGTCGCGGTCACACCGGACCCGCACTGGTCACCGGACCGGCTGCAGCGGCTTGCCTGGAACCTCGAGGGCAGCGACGCCGAGATGGTCGTGGCCCCCGTGCTGATGGAGGTGGCCGGCCCGCGGCTGCACGTCGACGCGGTGCTGGGGATACCGCTGCTGCGGCTCAGCATGCCGACCTTCACCGGGGGCCGCCGCGCGGTCAAGGAGGTCGTCGACCGGCTGGGCGCGGCGGTCCTGCTGATGCTGTTCGCGCCGCTGATGGTGTTCGTCGGGCTGCTCGTGCTGGCCGACAGTCCGGGTGGGGCGTTCTACCGCCAGCGCAGGGTCGGCAAGGACGGACGCGAGTTCACCATCTTCAAGTTCCGCACCATGGTCTCCGGGGCCGACAGGGCACGTGCCGAGCTGGCCGACCGCAACGAGGGTGCCGGCCTGCTGTTCAAGCTCCGCCGGGATCCGCGGGTGACCCGGGTGGGAGCGGTGCTGCGCCGGTACTCGATCGACGAGCTCCCGCAGCTCTTCAACGTGCTCACCGGCTCGATGTCGCTCGTCGGTCCGCGGCCTCCGCTGCCGGAGGAGTCCGCCGCGTACGGCCCGGACATCCGGCGGCGGCTGCTGGTCAAGCCCGGGCTCACCGGCCTGTGGCAGATCAGCGGACGCAGCGACCTGCCGTGGGACGAGGCGGTCCGGCTGGACCTGCGGTACGTGGAGGACTGGTCGCTCGCCCTGGACACGGTGATCTTGTGGAAGACGCTGCGTGCGGTGCTCCACGGGCAGGGGGCCTACTGATGCGCGGAGGTCGTCGTCCGGCCGGCGCGAGGATCGCAGGCCGGGAGAGCCTGCCTGGGGGGAGGAACGGGTCATGAGGGTCAGCGTTTTCGGCCTCGGCTACGTGGGCTGCGTGTCGGCAGCGTGCCTGGCCAGCATGGGTCACGAGGTCATCGGGGTGGACGTGAACCCGGTGAAGGTCGACCTGGTCAACGACGGCAAGGCCCCGGTGGTCGAGGAGCGGATCGGCGAGCTCACCGCCGAGGTCGTGCGGACCGGAGCGCTGCGCGCCACCGGCGACGTCCGCGAGGCGATCATGGGCAGCGAGGTGTCACTGATCTGCGTGGGCACACCGTCGGAGCCCAACGGCAGCCTGTGCACCACGTACTTGGAGCGGGTCACCGAGCAGATCGGCGCCGCGCTGGCCGAGCGGGGTGGGCGGCACACCGTCGTGTTCCGCAGCACCATGCTCCCGGGCACCTGCCTGAACCTGCTGGTGCCGATCCTGGAGAAGTACGTCGGCGGCACGGCCGGGGTGGACATCGGGGTCGCGGTCAACCCGGAGTTCCTGCGCGAGGGCACGAGCGTGCGGGACTTCTTCGACCCGCCCAAGACCGTCATCGGCGAGCTCGACGCGGCGAGCGGCGACGTGGTGACGGCGCTGTACGACGGCTTGCCCGGCGAGGTGTTCCGGGTACCGGTCCCGACGGCCGAGGCGATCAAGTACGCGGACAACGCGTTCCACGGCCTCAAGATCGGCTTCGCGAACGAACTGGGCGCGGTGTGCCAGGCGCTCGGGGTGGACTCGCACCAGGTGATGGACGTGTTCCTGGCCGACCGCAAGCTGAACATCAGCCCCGCCTACCTGCGGCCCGGCTTCGCCTTCGGCGGCTCCTGCCTGCCCAAGGACCTGCGCAGCCTGGTCCACGCCGCGCAGCGGGCCGACGTCTCGGTGCCGATCCTCGCCAACGTGCTGACCTCCAACTCCGAACATCTGCAGCGCGCGGTGGAGCTGGTCGAGCGCACCGGCAAGCGCCGGGTGGGCCTGTTCGGGTTGTCCTTCAAGCCCGGCACCGACGACCTCCGCGAGAGCCCGCTCGTGGAGCTGGCGGAGAGGCTCTTCGGCAAGGGGTACGACCTGCGCATCCACGACGCCAACGTGAGCCTGTCCCGGCTGATGGGCGCGAACCGCGAGTACATCGAGACCCGGCTGCCGCACCTGGCGCAGCTGCTCGGGGACTCCGTCGGCGAGGTGCTCGAGCACGCCGAGGTGGTCCTGGTCGGGACCAGGGATCCCGCCGTGCTGTCGGCGCTGCCCCATGGCGACGGCCCGCTGATCGTCGACCTCGTCCGCCTTCCCGACGCCGAGGCGCGCCGGGCCGAACCGGGGTACGTGGGCCTTGCTTGGTGACACGACCAGCGGCGACCGGCCGGACCGGCGCGCGCTGATCCTGGTGGAGAACCTGTCGGTGCCGTTCGACCGGCGGGTGTGGCAGGAGTGCACGACGCTGCGCGACGCGGGCTGGGAGGTGCACGTCATCTGTCCCCGGGGGAGCAAGCGGGACACGGAGCCGGAGGCGGAGATCGACGGGGTGCGGATCCACCGCTACCCGTTGCGCGCCGCCACCGGAGGGCCGGCCGGCTACCTCGGCGAGTACGGATCGGCGTTGTGGCACACGTTCCGGCTGGCCCGCAAGGTCGGTCCGGTCGACGTGGTCCACGCCTGCAACCCGCCCGACCTGCTGTTCCTGCCGGCGCTGTGGCTGAAGCGGCGCGGCGCGCGGTTCGTCTTCGACCAGCACGACCTGGTGCCCGAGCTGTACCTGTCCCGGTTCGACCGCGGGAAGGACCTCCTCTACCGCGCGGTGTGCGCGCTGGAACGGCGGACCTACCGGGCCGCGGACGTCGTGCTCGCCACGAACGAGAGCTACCGGGACGTCGCGCTGCGCCGTGGCGGCAAGCGGCCGGAGGACGTCTTCGTGGTGCGCAGCGCGCCCGACGTCGACCGTTTCCACCCGGTACCGCCGGAGCCGGAACTGAAGCGCGGCAAGCCTCATCTGCTGTGCTACCTCGGTGTCATGGGTCCGCAGGACGGCGTCGACTACGCCTTGCGGGCCCTGGCGAAGCTGCGCGACGAGCTCGGGCGGAGCGACTGGCACGCGGTGTTCGTCGGCGCCGGCGACGCCTTCGACGCGATGGTCGAGCTGTCCCGGCGGCTCGGGCTCTCGGACCAGGTGCAGTTCACCGGGCGCATCCCGGACGCCGACCTGGTGCGCTACCTGTCGACCGCGGACGTGTGCCTCTCCCCCGACCCGCGCAATCCGCTCAACGACGTGTCGACCATGAACAAGGTCCTGGAGTACATGGTGATGGGGCGGCCGATCGTCTCGTTCGACCTCCGGGAGGCACGGGTCTCCGCCGGTGACGCCGCCGTCTACGCGCCCGCCAACGACGAGGCCGAATTCGCGGGGCTCATCGCACTGCTGCTGGACGATCCGGAGGAGCGGGCCCGGATGGGCAAGATCGGCCAGGAGCGGATCACCGGGCAGCTCTCCTGGCGCACCTCGCAGCGGTCGCTCCTCGCCGCCTACGCCGCCGCCTGTCGTGACCGGGCTCCGGCGTCGGCGGGCGACCCGGTTCCGACAGAGAAAAGGCCGCCCCGTTGAGCGATGACACGATACGCCTGGCCATGATCGGGCGGATGATCCGTCGGCGCTGGCGGCTGCTCGCCGTCCTCGCCGTGGTGGGCGGGCTCGTCGGCTACGGCGCCTCCTTGCTGTTCCCACCGCGGTACACGACGTCGGCATCGGTACTGCTGCCGGGGGCGTGGGAGGAGCGCGAGCTGCTGACCCAGTCGGAGATCGCGACCAGTTCGGTGGTGCTCGACCGGTCGGCCGCCACGCTCGGCTGGGCCGGGGTCGGCGGCGCCGAGCTGCGGGACCGGGTGAGCGCCAAGGCCACCGAGGGGAACATCATCAAGATCTCGGGTACGGCCGACACCCCGGAGCGCGCGCAGCGGCTCTCCGACGAGGTGGCCCAGCAGTACGTCACCTTCGCCGCACGGGTCGTGGGCGACAACACCGATCCCGAGGCGTCGGCGAATCCCGAGGCGCTGCGGGAGCTGATGGAGCAGACCAGCCGCCGCATCACCGACCTCGCCAAGGCGGCCGATCCGGGCCGGACCGTGGAGAGCGTGCAGGCCCGCACCGAGCTCGAGAAGCTGCGCACGACGCTGGAGCAGGCCATGGACAAGCTGGACCAGACCGATCCGGCGACCAACAAGGCCAACATGGTCGTCATGGGGGCGGCGGCCCGGCCGATCGGCGAGGCACCACCGACCAGGACGCAGTTCATCGTCACCGGGGCGCTGCTGTTCCTGCTGTTCGCGGTCGTCGGCCATCTCGCCGCCGCACGGATGAGTCGCCGGCCGCGCACCGAGCCGGAGATCGCCGCGGCGCTGGGTTCGGCGCTGCTGGGTACCGTCGACGTACCTGAGGGACGGCGCGCGCACCGGCCGGAAGGCCGTGGCGCGCGGACCCGGATCCGCCGGCTGCTGGGTGTCGACACCCGGTGGGACGTGCCGGCCCTGCACGCGTCCGGTGACGAGGCCGGCAGGAAGATCCGCTACGGCCGGGTGTGCGCCCGCCTCCGGGACCAACTGCCGGCCCCCCGGCGGCTGCTGGTGGTCGTCCCGGACGGCGACGGGACCGCCCGCCGGGCCGCCGAACAACTCGTCGCCGAGGCCGGGAGCGATCCGCTGCTGCGGGTGGTGGGGGTTTCGGTGTCCCGGCCGTTGGTGCCGGACCGCGACACCGAGTCCGGTGTCCTGGTCGTGCTCAGCGCGGGCAGCTGGACGGCAGGGGAGCTCGCCGGCATCGGCGAGGCATGTGCGGACGCCCGGCATACGGTCGTCGGCATCGTCGTCGCCGGCGCGGTCAGGGACCGTCGGGCCCGGTCTGCCGCGCGTCCTCCGGACGGCGCCACGCCGGCGGTCGCGGTGGGCGTCGACGCGATGGGAGGTTCGGTGTGACGACGAGCACGACTTCGCAGTCGCCGGCAGCCGCTCCGCTGCTGGACCTGCAGGCGCTGGTGGTGGCGGTACGCAGGCGCCGCCGCCTGTGGTGTTCCGTGGCGCTGCTGGGGTTGCTGGTCGGCGCGGGGGGCGCGGTCCTGCTGCCACCGCAGCCGACCGCGGTGACCACGGTGCTGGTCGCCCATCAGGCGGACCAGCCGAACGACCCCGGAACGCTGATCCGCACCGACGCCGCGCTGCTGGAGACCACGCAGATCGCCGGTGAGGCCCTGCGGTCGCTGAGGTCCTCGGAAGACCCGGAACACTTCATGCGGGACTACCGGGGCATCGGTCTGACCAACAACCTGCTGCAGATCAACGTGACGGGTGACAGCGACGCGGAAGCCGTGGCCCGCGCCAAAGCACTGGCCGACGCCTTCGTCGCGGACCATGTCGAGCGGATACAGAAGGCCGCGAACGCCGAGGCCAAGACCCTGCTCGACCAGCGTGACCGCATGCGGGACGAACTCGCCCAGGTCAACAAGTCGATCGGAGAAGGGCCGCCGGAGAGCGACCCGAACGCGTCGGCGAACCTCGAGTCGCTCTTCGCCCGCCGGGCCGAACTCACCTCGCGCATCGCCGATTTCGACCAGCGCGCCGCGGAGGCGGGCGTCGGCACGCCCCAGCTCATCGCCGGCACGCAGATCGTGGACGCCCCGCGCGCGGTGCAGCACTCCCTGCCCAAGGCCGCTGCCACCAACTCCGCGATCGGACTCGGCCTCGGGCTCGTGCTCGGGCTCGCGCTGGCCGCGGTCGGCGCGGTGGTGGCGGACCGCCCCGTGCTGCGCCGGGAGATCGCGGCGAACCTGGGCGCCTCGGTCATCGCGGAGCTGCGCCGCACGCCCCGCCGCCGGTCGGCCGGGCGGTGGCAGCGCCGGCGGACCCGGGCGGCACGCGAACGGCTCACCGCGACCCTGGCCCGCACCGTACGCGGCTCCGCGGAACCGGTGTCGCTGCTGGAACTGGGCTGCGCACGCGGCGTGAGCGTGATCGCCCTGGACCTCGCCGGCGCACTGGCGGCGGATAGGCCCGTGGTGATCATCGACGGTCTGCCCGGCCGGCAGCTCGCCAACCGCCGCCGGAAGTCGGCAGACCCGGCCGTGGTCGTCGGCGAGCGTGCCGCGACCGTGTCGGACGAGGTGCGCCGGCTCGGCGTCGGCTCGGTCGCGCCCGGCACGGCGTGGACCGACCTCCAGTTCCTCGGCACCCAGACGGTGCTCGTCGTGCGTGCCGGGCACGGCAGCGCCGCATGGCTGCACACCGTGGCGCGGCAGCTCGCGGACCTGCGCATCCCGGTGATCGGTGTGGTGCTGATCGACCCCGATCCGCGTGACCGGACCGACGGCACGCTGTGGGACGGGCTGCACACCGCGCTGCGCGGCCACAACGAACGGCTGGCCCGGCAGAGCGGGACGGGCCAACCGCGGCCGAAGCAGCCGTCGTGGGCCGCACGGGTCCCGGACAGCGACCAGGAGGCGCGCTAGACATGTGTGGCATCGCAGGCACGTACCGATGGCCGGACGGGAAGGCCGTGGCCGACCGGCTCACCGACACCCTCGCCCACCGCGGTCCGGACGGCGCGGGCCGGTACGGCCATCCCGTCGGTGACGGCGAAGTGCACCTCGGGCACCGCCGGCTGGCCATCATCGACCTGTCCGAGACCGGCGCCCAGCCGATGGTCTCGGACGGCCTGGTCCTGACGTACAACGGCGAGCTGTACAACGCGCCCGAGCTGCGTGCCGAACTGGCCTCCGCCGGGGTGCGCTTCCGCGGTACCTCCGACACCGAGGTCCTGCTGGAGGCCTGGCGGCGCTGGGGCACGGACTGCCTGCCCCGGCTGCGCGGCATGTTCGCGTTCGGGATCTTCGACGAGGGAACCGGTGAACTGGTGCTCGCCCGCGACCAGCTCGGCATCAAGCCGCTGTTCCTGCTCCGGCGCGGCGAGGGTCTGGTGTTCGCCTCCGAGCTCAAGGCGCTCGCCGCCGTGACCGGCGGGTCGCTGCAGGTGGACCCTGCGGCGCTGGTGGCTTCGCTGCTGTACTACTGGGTGCCGGACTCGCGGTGCGCGTTCCGCGAAGCGGAGAAGCTGCCGCCGGGGACCTGGCTGCGGTGCCGGCCCGACGGCCGCGTGGAGCGCGGCCGGTTCTGGAACCTCAAGGACGTCGCCGCCGAGGGACGGGAGCGGGCCCTCAGCGGCGAGCAGCCGGACATCGCCGCCGTCGTCGAGGAGTCGACCCGGCGCCACCTGCTCTCCGACGTACCCGTGGCGACCTTCCTGTCCGGCGGGCTGGACTCGAGCTACCTGACCGCGCTGGCCGCCCGCGACCGCCCCGGGATCTCCGCTTACACGATCGGGTTCCGCGCCGAGGACGCCAAGTTCGAGGCGATGCCGGACGACCTGCGCTACGCCCGGCAGGTGGCCGAGCGGTTCGGCGTCGACCTGCACGAGATCGAGATCGCTCCGAACGTGCTCGACCTGCTGCCGCGGATGACCCACCACCTGGACGAGCCGATCGGCGACCCCGCCGCCATCAACACGTTCCTGATCTGCTCGGCCGCCCGGGAGGCCGGGGTCAAGGTGATGCTCTCGGGGATGGGTGCCGACGAGCTGTTCGCCGGTTACCGCAAGCACCTGGCCAACACGATCGCGCTGCGCTACCAGCGCATCCCGCGGTCCGTGCGGCGCGGCCTGTCCGCGGCCGTGGACCGGCTGCCGGTCGCAACGGCCCGCCGGGGGTACCGGTCGGTGCGCTTCGCGAAGCGGTTCCTGTCCTTCGCCGATCTGCCGGAGGAGACCGCGTTCCGGCGCAGCTACACCATGTACGACCAGGACGAGCTGCTCGCCCTGGTCGATCCGGACCTGGCCGGGTCGGTCGATGACGTGCTGACCGAGCACGCGGACGTCTACCAGGACAACGACCTGGACGACTTCGTCAACCGCATGTGCCTGGGCGACGCCCGGATGTTCCTGCCGGGCCTGAACCTCACCTACACGGACCGGTCGAGCATGGCCGCGTCGACCGAGGTGCGGGTGCCGTACGTGGACGTCGAGGTGGTCAGGGCGGCGTTCGCCGTGCCCGGCGACCGCAAGATCGTCGGACGGCAGGGCAAGGCCGTCCTCAAGGAGGCGGCCACCTCGATCCTGCCCCGGGAGATCGTGTACCGGCCCAAGGGCCTGTTCAGCGCCCCGCTGCGCGCATGGATGAGCCGGGACCTGGCACCGCTGGTGCGCGAGGTGGTGAACGACGGCGTGCTCGTCACTTCCGGGTTCCTGCGCCGCGACGCGCTGGCCCGCATGGTCGCCGAGGACGCCGCCGGACAGCGGGACTTCTCCAAGCATCTGTGGCATGTACTGACCCTCGAGTACTGGTACCGCGACGCGACCTCCGGGTCCGGCCAGGACTCTCGCTCGGCGGCGTAGAAGACGGCGTAGAAACAAGGGGACTTCGGGTGAAGCAGGTTGTGCAGAACTACAAGAGCGGCGAGCTGGCGGTGCTCGACGTGCCCGAGCCGGGGTGCAAGCCGGGCGGTGTGCTGGTCAGGACCGCCTACTCGCTGATCTCCACCGGGACCGAGCTCATGAAGGTGTCCGAGGCGGGCATGTCGATGCTGGGCAAGGCCCGCTCGCGGCCGGACCAGGTGGCCAAGGTCATGCAGAGCGTGGCCACCAACGGGCTGCCCGCCACCTACCGCAAGGTGATGGGGAAGCTGGACTCCTACACCCCGCTGGGCTACTCGCTGTGCGGGGTGGTCGAGCAGGTCGGCAGCGGGATCGACGACGTGAAGGTCGGCGACCTCGTGGCCTGCGCCGGCAACGAGCACGCGCTGCACGCCGAGCTGAACTGGGTTCCCAAGAACCTCTACACCCCGGTGCCGGACGGCCTCGCGCCGCGGCACGCGGCCTTCGGCACCGTCGGGTCGATCGCGATGCAGGGTGTCCGCCAAGGCGAGCCGCAGCTCGGCGAGGTGGCGCTGGTCATCGGCCTCGGGCTGATCGGGCAGCTGGTGGTGCAGCTCCTGACCGCCGCGGGGGTGCGCGTCGTCGGGGTCGACCCCGACCCGGTGCGCTGCGAGCTCGCCGAGCGCCTGGGCGCCGCGGCCTGCGGCGATCCCTCGTCCGCGGCCGTGGAAGCCGCCGTCGCCGAACTCACCGGCGGTCACGGCGTGGACCAGGTGTACCTGGCCGCCGGCGGCGGCAGCAACCAGCCCGTCGAGCTGGCCGCGCGGCTGAGCCGGGACCGCGGCCGGGTCGTCGACATCGGCAAATGCCGTCTGGACCTGCCGTGGAACGCGTACTACGAGAAGGAGCTCGACGTCCGGTTCTCCCGCTCCTACGGCCCCGGGCGCTACGACCCGGAGTACGAGCTCGAGGGACGGGACTACCCGATCGGCTACGTGCGCTGGACCGAGCGGCGCAACCTGGCGTGCTTCCTCGATCTCCTCGCCCGCGGCAGCGTTGACGTGGAGCCCCTGGTCTCCCACGTCGCCGACTTCGACGACGCCGTCGAGACGTACCGGAGCCTGAAGGACGGCGACCTGAAGGCCGTGGCCGTGCTGTTCCGCTACCCCGACCACGCGGGAGAGGTGCAGGCCCCGGCGGTGGCCGTGCCCGCGGTGCGACGTGACGCAGGGGTCCCCGCCCCGGCCCGGTCCGCCAAGACGCCGGTGCGGCTCGCGTTCGTCGGCGCGGGGAACTACGCGACGTCGATGCTGCTGCCGCACCTGGCGCAGCGCGACGGCGTCGAGCTGTCCACGGTCGTCACCACGACGGCGCTGTCCGCGGCCAACGCGCAGCGGAAGTTCGGCTTCGCGCAGGCCACCACCGATCTCGACGCCGTGCTCGGCGACACCTCCATCGACGCGGTGTTCGTCGTCACCCGGCACAGCTCGCACGCCGAGCTGACCCGAAGGGCGCTGCTGGCCGGCAAGACGGTGTTCGTGGAGAAGCCGTTGGCACTCACCGAGGACGAGCTGGCGGACGTGCTCGCGGCGGTCGAGGAATCCGGCAACGACCGGCTGCAGGTGGGCTTCAACCGCCGGTTCGCGCCGCTGCTGCAGGACGCCAAGAAGCGGTTCGGCGCCCGGACCGGTCCGGCGAGCCTGCGCTACCTGGTCAACGCGGGCCGGCTGCAGCACGGGAGCTGGTACCTCCAGCAGGGCACCGAGGGCTCGCGCTTCGCCGGCGAGGGCGGGCACTTCATCGACACGGCGAGCTGGCTGCTCGACGCCGACCCGGTGTCGGTGTACGCGGTCGCCACGTCCGGCAACGAGGACCTGCAGGTCGTGCTGCACTACCCGGACGGGTCCACCGCCACCATCAGCTACGTCACCACCGGCGCGCCCAGCTTCCCCAAGGAGACGCTGGACCTCGTCGCGGACGGCAGGGTGCTGCGGCTCGACGACTTCGTCCGTGCCTCGGTCTACGGCCGCAAGCGGTGGGTCAGTTCGCGGCTGCCCAAGGCCCGGGACAAGGGCCAGTCCGCCGAGCTGGCCGCGTTCGTCAAGGCCGTGCGGACCGGCGGACCGATGCCGGTGCCGCTGGAGTCGCTGGTCGCCACCACGGCGGCCACCCTCGCCGTGCAGGCCGGCCTGGCCGGCGGCGTGCCGGTGACGTTGGCGAGGGCCCGATGACCATGACCGCGGGCTGGTACCTGCGGCGGCTGTCCCGGATGGGACCGCGTGAGGTCGGCGGCCGGGTGGGCGACGCGGTGCGCAGGCGGCGGTGGCGGTCGGCGCTGCCCGACGGCCCGGGCGTGAGCGGCGCCCGGTTCACCGCGGTCCTGCCCGCCGGGACGATCGCCGCGGTGCCACCGGACGCGGCGAAACGTCTCATCGCCCAGGCGGACCGGCTGATGGACGGGCACGCCGAGTTCTTCGGGGTGGAACGCGACGACCTCGCCGACCCGGACTGGTGGTACGACCCGAAGACCGGGCGCCGGGCCCCGGCGGGTTACGCCTTCGACGTGCCGTACCGGAACGAGGACGCGGTCGGGGACATCAAGCAGATCTGGGAGCCGTCCCGGCACCAGTACCTGACCGTGCTCGCCGTCGCCTACGCGATCACCGGGAACGACCGGTACGCCGAGCGCGTGGCCGAGCACCTGCGGTCGTGGTGGGCGGCCAACCCGCCGCTGCGCTCGGTGCACTGGATCAGCGGCATCGAGCTGGGCATCCGGCTGCTGTCCTGGGTGTGGATCCGCCGGCTGCTCGACGGCTGGCCGGGCGCGGCCGGGCTGTTCGAGGACAACCCGGTGGCGCTCCGGCAGATCTGGCACCACCAGCGCTGGCTGGCCGCCTTCCCCAGCCGGGGGTCCTCCGCGAACAACCACGTCGTCGCCGAGGCCGCCGGGCAGTTCGCCGCGGCCTGCGCGTTCGGGTGGTTCCCCGCCTCGGCGCGCTGGCGGGCCGGCGCGGTGCGGTCGCTGGAACGGCACCTGCGGAGCAACACCTTCGAGTCCGGCCTCAACCGCGAGCTGGCCACCGAGTACCACGGACTCGTGCTGGAACTCGGCCTGGCCGCGGTGGCCGAGGCGGACGCCGCCGGCGTGCCGGTCCCCGCGTCGATCCGGCTGGTGCTGCTGCGGATGACCGACGCGCTCGCGGCCGTCGTGGACAGCCGGCTGCGGCCGCCGCGTCAGGGGGACGCGGACGACGGCCACGGTCTGGTCGTGGACGGCGCGGGCACCGACCGCTGGGCCTCGCTGCTGGCGACCGGGGAGGCCGTGTTCGGCCGGCTCGCCTGGTGGCCCGCGGTGACCGGCGCCGACGTACGCACCCCGCTGCTGGCCGCGCTCATCCGGCCCGGCGCACCGGCCGCGGCCCGCCCGGCAAGCCGACCGGACCACCTCGCCGACGCGGGACTCACGATCCTGCGCGGTCCTGGGGAGATCTGGTGCCGCTGCGACGGCGGTCCGCACGGCTTCCTGTCCATCGCCGCGCACGCCCACGCGGACGCGCTGTCCGTCGAGGTCCGGCACGACGGGGTCGACGTGCTCGCCGACCCCGGGACGTTCTGCTACCACGGGCAGCCCGAGTGGCGGCGGTACTTCCGGTCGACCCTCGGCCACAACACCCTGCAGCTGGACGGCGGCGACCAGTCCGTCTCCGGCGGCCCGTTCCTGTGGACCCGGCACGCCCGCAGCCGCGTCCTGGTCGCGGACACGTCCGGCGCCTCGGAAGGGGGGACGGTGCGCTGGTGCGCGGAGCACGACGGTTACCAGCGCTCCGTGCACCGCCGCCGGGTGGAGCTGACCGCCGCGAGCCGGGAGCTGCGGGTGGTCGACGAGGTGCGCGGCCCGCGCCGGGCCGTGCAGCTGGCGTTCCACCTCGGCCCGGCGATCGCCGCGGACCTGGTGGGGAACCGGGCGGTGCTCACCTGGACCCGGGACGGCGAGGACCGCTCCGCGGTGCTCGACCTGCCCGGGCAGTTGCGCTGGCAGGCGCATCGTGGCGAGAGCGACCCGCCGCTGGGCTGGTACTCCGCCGGCTTCGGGCGCAAGGAACCCGCCACGACGCTGGTCGGCACCGGGTTCGCCGACGGCACGGCGATGTCAGGGGAGTTCACCACCCTACTCAGGTTCCGCGGCTAGGGGGACGCGTGGGATTCAAGTGGAGGCACGGGGCGTGGCCGGCGGCACCGCTGGCACTGGCCCTGCTGGCGGCGACCGCCTGTACGAGCACGCCGGACGACGCCCGGGCGGAGCCGACGCGTGCGCCCTCCACGTCCGGAGCGCCCTCCACGTCCGTGGCCCGGGTGTGCGCCAAGCCCGCGGCCGGGCCGGCGGAAGCGCCGACGGGCGCGGTGACGGTCGACCCCGGGGTGGTCGGCGACCTGGCCGAGAAGACCGAGAACAGCCCTCCGGGCACCACGTTCTGGCTTCGGCCGGGCACGCACACGCTCGACAAGGGCCGCTACGCCCAGGTCATCGCCAAGAAGGGGAACCGCTACCTCGGCGCGCCGGGCGCGGTGCTCGACGGCCGGAAGACCAACAACTACGCGTTCAGCGGCACTGCCCCCGACGTCACCATCAGCCATCTGACCGTGCAGCGTTTCGTCGCGCCGCACGACGAAGGCGTGGTCAACCACGACATGGCCGACGGGTGGGTGATCGAGCACACGACGATCCAGAACAACTCCGGCGCCGGGCTGATGGCCGGTGCCCGCCAACAGGTCCGGGCCAATTGCCTGCGCGACAACGGGCAATACGGAATGAACGCGTACAAGACCGGTGACACCATCCGCGACCTGGTGGTCGAGGGCAACGAGATCGTGGGCAACAACACCGACGACTGGGAGAAGCAGCGGCCAGGCTGCGGCTGCACCGGTGGCATCAAGTTCTGGGCCGTCAACGGCGCCGACGTCCGCGGCAACTGGGTGCACGACAACCGCGGCGCCGGGTTGTGGGCGGACAACAACAACAACGACTTCCGTATCGAGAACAACGTGCTCGAGGCCAACGACGGTGCCGCGCTGATCTACGAGACCAGCTACAACGCGGTCATCCGGAACAACACGATCCGGCGGAACAACTGGGTCGAGGGCCGCACATCCGCTGAAGCCGGCGACAGCTTCCCGTTCGCGACCATCTACCTGTCCGAGTCCGGCGGCGAGCCACGGGTCCGGGCCCGCACGGACAAGATCGAAATCTATCGGAACGTACTGACGGACAACTGGTCCGGGATCACCCTGTGGGAGAACGCCGACCGGTTCTGCAACAGCCCGGCCAACACCTCGGCCGGTGAATGCACCTTGCTGGTGCCGGACATCGCCCGCTGCGCGCAGCCGGCGATCGCCACCGCACCGCTCTACGACGACTGCCGGTGGAAGACCCAGCGGGTGGACATCCACGACAACCGCTTCATGCTGGACGCGGCCGTCGTCGGGTGCACGGTGCAGTGCGGCCGCATGGCGGTGCTGTCCAACTACGGCACCTATCCGGACTGGTCGCCGTACCAGGGCGAACGGGTGGCCGAGGCGATCACCGACAAGCAGCACAACCGCTGGCACGACAACGTCTACGTCGGGCCGTGGAGCTTCGTCGCCCACGACCCGAGCCGGACGCTCGACGTCTTGCAGTGGCAGGGCACGCCGTACCGGCAGGACACGGGCAGCACCTTCCGCCCACGGGCCGGTGGTTGAGATGGGCGGGGACATGACACCCGGTGGGCCGCGGGGCGGACCGGCCGCGGCGGGCACGTGGCCCGGCGCCGAACCGCGCCCTGCCGGCACGCCGAAGACCGTCGGGGTGGTCTGGGGGCTGCTGGTCCTCAACACGCTCGGCTCCGCCGGGGCGAAGACCATCATCCCGCTGCCCCGCTCCCTCATCCAGATGGCCACCATGGGTGCGCTGGTCGCCGCGTTCGCGCTGGCGCTCACGCTCAATCTCCGGCTGCGCATCCGGCCCAGCGCCTTCCTGCTCCTGCTCACCCTGCTGCTGGTGCCGAGCGTGATCTCCAGCGCGGACCTGGAGTCAGGGTTCGGCGCGCTGTTCCGCTGCGCCCGGTTCGCACTGTTCGTCGGCACACTGTGGCTGCTCAGCCGCTGGTGGGACGGCGGCCTGACGTTCGTCCGGTACCACATCCGGATGTACTTCGCGGTGCTCGCGTTGGTGATGGCCGGCCTGGTCATCTCACCGGGAGCGGCCATGCCCGAGCTCTACGGCGAGCGACTGGTCGGCGCGTTGTGGCCGCTCACCCCGCCGCAGATCGGACAGTACGCCGCGGTGATCATCGGGCTCACCGTGCTGCTCCTGCTGGGCCGCCGGACCGACAGGGCGGGCGCGGCGATGATCATCGTGCCGTCCCTCGTCCTGCTCGCGTTGACCCATACGCGGACGGCCACGGTCGGCCTGCTCCTCGGGTTGGCGTTGGCGATCGGCTCGCTCGTCCTGACCAGCGCCGCCGCCCGCCGGTTCTTCGCCTGGGCGGTGCTGTGCGCCACCGTGGCCGCGGTGGGGTTCGCCTCCGCGCTACAGGCGTGGTTCCTGCGCGGACAGAGCCAGGAGAACTTCACCAGTCTCACCGGTCGGGCCAAGGTCTGGGACGCCCTGCTGGCAGCGCCCCGGACGACCGCGGAGAAGTTGTTCGGCATGGGTCTGGGCGACAAGTCGTTCGGCGGGCTGCCGATCGACAACAGCTGGCTGGCCGTTTACAACGAGCAGGGTCTGATCGGCGTCACCCTCGTGGCGGCGTTCATCCTCGTGCTGGGCGGTGTCGCGTTGCTGCGGCCACCGTCGCTGCCGAGGGCCTGCGCGATCTTCCTGATCAGCTACGTCGCGATCTCGTCGTACACCGAGGCCGGGCTGGGCGACGCCTCACCGTACCTGCTGCATCTGGCCCTGGCCGCCTCGCTGCTGGCGGCACCTGCCGCGGCCACGCCCCTGACGACGCCCGCTGTCCCCCGGCGACGTATCCCTCGCTGGGCCCGGGATCGGGAGGTGACCTGACCATGCACGTCCTCGTGGTGCACAACCGCTACTCCTCGGCGCAGCCGAGCGGGGAGAACAGGGTCGTCGATGAGGAGGTGGGGCTGCTGCGCGAAGCCGGCCACCGGGTCGAGGTGTTCGAGCGCCGCAGCGACGACATCGCCACCCGGTCCCTGCTGGGCAAGGTCGCGGTGCCGCTGCTGGTGCCATGGAATCCGGCGGTCCGCGCGGAGCTCGCCGGCCGGCTTCGCACCGAGCGGCCGGACGTGGTGCACGTCCACAACGTCTTCCCGCTCCTGTCGCCCGCGGTGCTGGCCGCCTGCGCCGACGCCGGCGTGCCCGTCGTCGCCACGCTGCACAACTACACCCAGGTCTGCCCGCCCGGCACGCTGCAGCGGGACGGCCGGCTGTGCACCGAGTGCGTCGGGTCGGCGGCGCCGCTGCCCGCCGTCCGGCACGGCTGCTACCGGAACTCCCGGCTGGCGACGGTGCCGCTCGCGGTCAGCCTGTCGGTCAACCGGCGCCGGTGGTGGTCCGGCGTGGACCGGTTCTTCTGCATCTCCGCGGCCCAGCGCGACGTCCTGGTGCGGTCCGGCATGCCGCCCGAGCGGCTGGCGGTGAAGCACAACTTCGTGCCCGACCCGGGCGCCTGCCGGGCCGGCGTCGGCGAGCAACTGCTCTTTCTCGGCCGGCTCGCGGAGAGCAAGGGCGTGCACCTGCTCATGGCCGCGTGGGACGAGATCGCAGCGAGCGGCGGTGTGGGCGTGCCGCTCGTGATCGCCGGCGCGGGGCCGCTGGAGCGGGACGTGACCACCTGGGCGGCGGGCCGGGACGACGTGCGGTACGTCGGCCTGCTTGACCCGGCAGAGTGCCGGCAGCTCGTCGCGCGGTCGGTCGCCGTGGTGGCTCCCTCGATGGCCCTGGAGACGTTCGGCCTGGTGGTCGCGGAAGCCATGGCGGCGGGGGTCCCGGCCGTCGCGGCCGGTCACGGCGCCTTCGTCGAACTCGTCGAGGACGGGGTGACCGGGCTGCTGCACCAGCCGGGCGAGGCCGCCTCGCTCGCGTCGTGCCTGCGCCGGATCACGGCCGATCCGGCCGGCAACCGGGAGATGGGCCAGGCGGCCCGGCGCCGTTACGAGCAGGGTTTCAGTCCGGCCGTCGGGCTGGAGCGTCTGGTGGAGGGGTACCGGGCCGCGATCGCGGCTCGGTCCGGCGGCGGGGACAGCGCGCCGCCGGCAGGAACGGAAACGCTGGCTCGCGGTGGGGACACCCGCGCGGGCAGGGATGGGGGCAGTAGATGACACGATGCCGACTCTGCGGCTCGACGGCGCTGGCGAGCGTCGTCGACCTGGGGGCGACCCCGCCGTGCGAGAGCTTCCTCGCCGCGGACCAACTCGACCGACCGGAACCGGCGTACCCGCTGCACCTGCGGGTCTGCACCGACTGCTGGCTCGCGCAGATCCCGCCGCTGATCACGCCGGAGGAGACGTTCAAGGAGTACGCGTACTTCTCCTCCTACTCCACCTCCTGGGTGGAGCACGCGCGCACGTTCGTCGCCGGTGCCGTGAAGCGGCTGGGTCTGGGCCCCGAAGCCTTCGTGGTCGAGGTCGCGAGCAACGACGGGTACCTGCTGAAGCACGTGGTGGACCGGGGGATCCGCTGCCTCGGCATCGAGCCGTCGGTGAACGTCGGCGGCGCGGCGCGGGGCGCGGGCGTACCCACGCTCACGGAGTTCCTGAGCCCGGAGACCGGCGCGGCCGTCCGCGCGGAGCACGGCCCGGCGGACCTGGTCGTGGCCAACAACGTGTACGCGCACATCCCCGACGTCGTCGGGTTCACCCAGGGGCTGCGCGCCCTGGTCGCCGACGACGGCTGGGTCTCCATCGAGGTGCAGCACCTGCTGACGCTGATCGAGGAGAACCAGTACGACACGATCTACCACGAGCACTTCCAGTACTACACGGTCGCGTCCGCGATCCGGGCGCTGGCCAGCGGCGGACTCACGCTCGTGGACGTCGAGCTGCTGCCCACGCACGGCGGCTCGATCCGGCTGTGGGCCCGGCCGTCCGAGGTGGCCGGCGAGCCGACGCAGCGGGTGGCCGACGTGCTGGCCCAGGAGAAGGCCGCCGGGCTGCAGGAGTTGTCGGGGTACACCGAGTTCTCCGCCCGGGTGGCCAAGGTGCGCCGGGACCTCCTGCGGTTCCTCGTCGAGGCGGCCGAACGCGGCGAGACGGTCGTCGGCTACGGCGCCCCGGGCAAGGGCAACACCCTGCTCAACCACTGCGGCATCCGGCCCGACCTGCTCGCCTACACGGTCGACCGCAACCCCTACAAGCACGGCAGGTTCACCCCGGGCACCCGCATCCCGATCCTGCCGCCCGAGCAGATAGCCGCCGACAAACCCGACTGGGTCCTCGTCCTCCCGTGGAACCTGCGGGCCGAGCTGGTCGAGCAGCTGTCCTTCGTGCACGACTGGGGCGGCCGCCTTGTCTTTCCCATCCCGGAACTGAGCATTGTCGAGGTCGAGTCATGAAGGTCGTCCTGTTCTGCGGCGGTTACGGGATGCGGATGCGCAACGGCGTCTCCGACGACGTGCCCAAGCCGATGGCGATGGTCGGCCCGCGTCCGCTGATCTGGCACGTCATGCGCTACTACGCGCACTTCGGGCACAAGGAGTTCATCCTGTGCCTCGGGTACGGGGCGCACCACATCAAGAACTTCTTCCTCAACTACGAGGAGACGACGTCCAACGACTTCGTGCTGCGGGGCGGCAGGACCGAGCTGCTGTCCACCGACATCGCCGACTGGACGATCACGTTCGCGCAGACCGGCATCGAGTCCCCGATCGGGGAGCGGCTGCGCCGGGTGCGGCACCACCTGGACGGTGACGAGATGTTCCTCGCCAACTACGCCGACGTGCTCACCGACGCCCCGCTGCCGGAGATGATCGACCGGTTCGCCGCGCGCGACGCAGGGGCGTCGATGATGGTGGTGCCACCCCAGTCCTCCTTCCACTGCGTGGAGTTGGGCGAGGACGGCCTGGTGGGGGGCATCACCGCGGTGAGCGACCTGCCGATGTGGGAGAACGGCGGCTACTTCGTGCTCCGGCAAGAGGTCTTCGACCACATACCGGAGAACGGGGACCTGGTCGCCGACGGATGCGCCCAACTGGCCAAGCGCGGCCGGCTGGTGGCACACCGGCACCGCGGCTTCTGGAAGCCGACCGACACCGTGAAGGAGCGGGCCGCGCTCGACGACGCCTACGCCAGGGGCGACCGCCCGTGGGCCGTGTGGGAACAGGGCGCCGGAATGAGGACCGCATGATCCGGCTCAGCGCCGGGCACCCGGACCGGATCGTCGCGGTGGGCGCGCACTGCGACGACATCGCCATCGGCGCCGGCGGCACGCTGCTGACCCTGTGCCGCGCGCGGCCGGGCATCCGCGTCGACGCGCTGGTGCTCTCCGGCGGCGGCAGCGAGCGGGAGCAGGAGGAGCAGGCCGCGCTCGCCGCCTTCTGCCCCGGTGCCGACCTGCGGCTGACCGTGCTCAAGCTGCCGGACGGCCGGCTGCCCGCGCACTGGGAGGAGGCCAAGGCCGCGGTCGAGGAGCTGCGCGAGCGGACCGAGCCGGATCTGATCCTCGCGCCGCGTACCGATGACGCGCACCAGGACCACCGCGGCCTGGCGCAGTTGCTGCCCACCGCGTTCCGCGACCACCTCGTGCTCGGCTACGAGATCGTCAAGTGGGACGGCGACCTCGGCCGGCCGTCGGCGTACCAGCCGCTGTCGCCGGAGACCGCCGAGCAGAAGGTGCGGCTGCTGCAGGAGCACTACCCCTCGCAGCGGCACCGGCCCTGGTACGACCGGGAAGCCTTCCTCGGCCTTGCGCGGATCCGCGGCATCGAATGCCACGCGCGCTACGCCGAGGCGTTCGCCGTCACCAAACTCACTCTCGACCTGGGGGAATGAACCTTGCGCGTACTGCTGACCGGACACCAGGGCTACCTGGGCACCGTGATGGCCCCGGTCCTGGCGGCCGCCGGGCACGAGGTCGTCGGTCTCGACGCCGGCCTGTTCGCCGACTGCGTGCTGGGCCCGGCGCCCGCGGACCCGTCGGGGCACCGGGTGGACCTGCGCGACGTCACGGCCGACCACGTGGCCGGGGTGGACGCCGTGATCCACCTGGCCGCGCTCTCCAACGACCCGCTGGGATCGCTGGCGCCGGAACTCACCTACGACATCAACCACCAGGCCTCCGTGCACCTGGCCCGGCTGGCCCGCGACGCCGGGGTGCGGCGCTTCCTGTACGCGTCGACCTGCTCCGTCTACGGCGCCGCCGGCGGCGACAACCTGGTGACCGAGGACGCCCCGCTGCGCCCGGTGACGCCGTACGCGGAGTCCAAGGTGCGCGTGGAGGACGACCTGCACGAGCTGGCCGACGGCGACTTCACCCCGGTGTTCATGCGCAACGCCACCGCCTTCGGCTACTCGCCCCGGCTGCGCGCCGACATCGTGCTGAACAACCTGGTGGGCCACGCACTCCTGTCCGGCGAGGTCCTCGTGCTGTCCGACGGCACCCCATGGCGCCCGCTGGTGCACGCCGCCGACATCGCACGGGCCTTCACGGCCGCGCTGACCGCGCCGCGCGAGGCGGTGCACGACCGCGCGTTCAACATCGGCAGCGAGGTCAACAACGTCACGGTCGCCGAGATCGCCGAGCAGGTCGCCGAGGCGGTGTCCGGCGCGAAGGTGGTGATCACGGGCGAGACCGGTGCCGACCCGCGGTCGTACCGGGTGGACTTCTCCCGGTTCCGCGCCGCGATCCCCGGCTTCGACTGCGAGTGGACGGTCAAGCAGGGCGCGCTCGAACTCGCCGATGCCTACCGGAAGTTCGACCTGACCCGGGAGGACTTCGAGCAGCGCTTCACCCGGCTCGCCGTGCTGCGCGCGGCGTCCGACGCCGGCGAGGTCGACGACACCCTGCGGTGGCGCCGATGACCGCAGTCGGCGAGGAGATGCACGCGCTGGTGGAGCGGCTGTACCCGCTGTGCCGCAGCATCACCGGCGACGGTGTGCGCGCCACCCTGGAGATCGTCGGCGAGTACGTCCCGCTGCAGGTGCACGAGGTGCCGACCGGCACGCAGGTGCTCGACTGGACGGTGCCGCAGGAGTGGAACATCCGTGACGCGTACGTCGCCGACGCCGACGGCAACCGGGTCGTCGACTTCGCCGCGTCGAGCCTGCACGTGCTCGGCTACAGCGTGCCGGTGTCGGCGACCATGCCGCTGACCGAGCTGCGCTCGCATCTGCACACCCTGCCGGAGCACCCGGCCTGGGTGCCGTACCGCACCAGCTACTACAAGCCGGAATGGGGATTCTGCCTGGCGCAGGAGACCCTGGACGGGCTGCCGGACGGCGAGTACGAGGTCCGTATCGACTCCACGCTCGCGGACGGTCACCTCACCTACGCCGAGCACGTGGTCCCGGGGCAGGTCCCCGACGAGGTGATCGTCTCCTGCCACGTCTGCCACCCGTCGCTGGCCAACGACAACCTCGCCGGCATCGCGGTGGCGACGTTCCTGGCCCGCGCGCTGGCACAGGGGACGCCGTACTACACCTACCGGTTCATCTACGCGCCCGGCACCATCGGGGCGATCACCTGGCTGGCCCGCAACGCGGAGCGGGTGGACCGGGTCAAGCACGGGCTCGTGCTGGCCTGCGCCGGCGACCCGGGCCGGCTGACGTACAAGCAGAGCAGACGCGGCGACGCGGAGATCGACCGGGTCATGCGGCATGTCCTGGCCACCTCCGAACGGCCGCACCACGTCAAGGAGTTCACCCCGTACGGCTACGACGAGCGGCAGTACTGCTCGCCCGGGTTCGACCTCGGCGTGGGATCGCTCAGCCGGACCCCGTACGCCGGGTACCCCGAGTACCACACCTCGGCGGACAACCCGGACTTCGTCTCCCCGGAGGCGATGGCGGACACCCTCGCGGTCTGCCGCGAGGCGTTCGCCGTGCTCGACCGCAACCGGCGGTACGTCAACCTCAGCCCCTACGGCGAGCCACAGCTGGGCCGGCGCGGGTTGTACGACTCGCTCGGCGGCCGCAGCGACGCGCAGCAGGCAC
This sequence comes from Streptomyces sp. PA03-6a, assembly GCF_033792765.1. Lineage (NCBI taxonomy): Bacteria > Bacillati > Actinomycetota > Actinomycetes > Kitasatosporales > Streptomycetaceae > Streptomyces > Streptomyces sp. PA03-6a. The sequence continues at coordinate 22,144 of NZ_JARAVK010000086.1, forward strand.
AGATGGCCATGCTCTGGGTGCTCAGCCTCTCCGACGGCGAGCGCAGTCTGCTGGACGTCGCCGAGCGGTCCGGGCTGCCGTTCGACACCGTCGCCGCCGCGGCCGGCGCCCTGCACGACGCCGGGCTGATCAAGGCATGACACCGATGACCACCGAGGGGGAGAATCCGCGGATGACGGCGCCACCGGCCGGGTCCGCCAGACGGGCCCTGGTCGGCCGGCTGTCCTGGGGACTGGCCGACCAGGCGGCCTCCAGCGTGAGCAACTTCGTGGTGGGCGTCTACGTGGCCCGCTCGCTGGGGGTGACCGCGTTCGGCGTGTTCAGCCTCGCCTGGGTGACGTACGGCGTGGTGCTCAACGTCTCCCGCGGGCTGGCCACCGATCCGCTCGTGGTGCGCTTCAGCGGCGTACCGGACGCGTCCTGGCGCGGGGCGGTGGCCCGGTCGACGGGTACCGCACTCGGCGTCGGTGCGGCCATCGGCGCGGCGTGCCTGGTGGCCGGGCTCGGTCTCGGCGGCCGGGTGGGGCCCGCGTTCGCCGCCCTTGGTGTCGCGTTGCCGGGGCTGCTGCTCCAGGACGCCTGGCGGTTCGCGTTCTTCGCCGCCGGCACCGGGCGGAAGGCGTTCGTCAACGACGTCGTATGGGGTGTCGCCCTCGTCCCGGCCATGGTGGTGGCGGCCCGAGCGGGCAGCGTGGCGGCCTTCGTGCTCGCCTGGGGCGCGTCCGCCACGGTGGCGGCCGGTTACGGCTACCTCCAGTCCGGCATCCGGCCCCGGCTGACCGAAGCGCGCGGGTGGCTCCGCGAGCAGCGCGACCTCGGCTACCGGTACCTGGTCGAGAACGTCAGCCTCAGCGGTGCGAGTCAACTGCGGGCGTACGGGCTCGGCGCGATCGTCGGGGTGAGCGCGGTGGGTGCGGTGCGGGGCGCAGAGCTCCTGCTCGGCCCGTTCCTGGCGGTGCTCATGGGGCTTTCGCTGGTCACCGTCCCGGAGGCGGCCCGGGTGCTACGGCGGGCCCCGCACCGGCTCGGCACGTTCTGCCTCCTGCTGGGCGGGGGGCAGGCCGCCGCCGCTCTGCTCTGGGGCTCGGCGCTGCTGCTGATCCCCGGCCGGCTCGGCGAGCTGGTGCTCGGCGGAGTCTGGCACTCCGCCTCGCAGCTCATCGTGCCGGTCACCCTCGGCGTCGCCGGCGCGGGTCTCGGCACCGGCGCGGCAGCCGGGCTGCGCGCGCTCGGCGCGGCCCGGCGCAGTCTGCGCTGCCAGCTGTTCGCCTCCGCCTGCTACGTCGGCGGCGGGCTCGGCGGGGCGGCCGCCGCCGGCACGGTCGGCTCGGCCTGGGGCGTCGCCGCCGCGACCGTCAGCGGCTCGGCCGTGTGGTGGCTGCAACTGCGGTCCGCCCTGCGCGAGCACCACCGCGATCCCATCCCCGAAGTGAGGACCTCATGACCGCCCAACCCAGGCTGAGCATCGGCCTGCCCGTGTACAACGGCGAGGAGTACCTGGCCGAGTCGCTCGACGCCCTGCTCGGCCAGACCTACGAGGACTTCGAGCTGGTCATCTCCGACAACGCCTCGACCGACGGGACGCAGGACATCTGCCGCAGTTACCTCGCGCAGGACTCACGCATCCGCTACCTCCGGCTGCCCCGGAACATCGGCGCCGCCCCGAACCACAACCACGTGTTCACCGAGTGCCGCGGCGAGCTGTTCAAGTGGGCCTCGCACGACGACCTGTACGCCCGGGACCTGCTGCGGCGCTGCGTGGAGGCGCTGGACGAACGGCCGGACGTGATCCTCGCGCACGCCGACCAGGCGGTCATCGACGCCGACGGCAAGGTGAAGGTCCCGTACGAGTACACGCTCGCCACCGACTCGCCGCACGCGCCGGAGCGATTCCGCAGCATGCTGTTCGAGCCCGGCGGCGACGACTTCTACGGGGTGATGCGGGCCGACGTGCTGCGCCGGGTGAAGCCGCACGACAGCTACCACCACGCGGACCGCACGTTCGTCGCCGAGATCGGCCTGCACGGCCCCTTCCACCAGGTGCCGGAGCTGCTGTACTTCCGCCGCGACCACCCCACCCGCGCCGAGCGGGCGAACCCGTCCAAGCGCTCCCGGTGCGTCAACCTGGACCCGCGCCGGGCCGGCTTGCTGCACCCGACGCCCCGGCTGCTCGCCGAGTACGTGTGGGGCTTCGTCGCGGCGATCCGGCGGGCGCCGTTGTCCCCGGCCGACCGGCGCGCGTGCTACCGGCACCTGTCCGCGTGGATGACCAGCCGGGTCCGGCCGGGCGCCGGCGAGCGGGTCGAGGACCGCGCCCCGGTCGACCCGGACCGGCTCACCGTCTCCGTCGACGCCCTCGTCGCCGGCCGTGAGGGGAGGCGGGCATGACGGCCGCGGCCGGGGCCCCGGTGCGCGTCGGGATGTTCGGCCTGCTCGGCTCGGGCAACCTCGGCAACGACGGATCGCTCGAGGCCGTGCTCGGGTACCTGCGCGCCGAACACCCGGACGCGGTCGTGGACGCGCTGTGCGGCGGTCCCGAGGCCGTGACGACCCGGTTCGGGATCCCCGCGACGCGGCTGCACTGGTACCGCGGGGAGTACCGGACCGCCTCGCGTGCGGGCGCGGTCGCGGGGAAGGGCCTGGGCAAACTCGTCGACGTCTTCCGCACCGCCGCCTGGGTGCGCCGGCACGACGTGGTGATCGTCCCGGGCATGGGCGTCCTGGAGGCCACGCTGCCGCTGCGGCCGTGGGGCTTCCCGTACTCGCTGTTCCTGCTCTGCGCCGGTGGCCGGTTGCTGCGCACCCGGGTGGCGCTGGTCAGCGTCGGCGCCGCGGCGATCGGCGACCGGCCGACCCGGGCCCTGGTGCGCTGGTCGGCGCGGCTGGCCGCCTACCGGTCGTACCGGGACGCGCAGTCCCGCGACGCGATGCGGGCGATGGGCGTGGACACCGCGCGCGACGAGGTCTACCCGGACCTCGCGTTCGCCCTGCCGACGCCGCAGTCGGGCGGACCCGACAAGCTCTCAGTCCCGCCGGCGCCGCCGGGCCCGGTCTGCGTCGGCGTCATGGACTTCCACGGCGGCAACGACGATCGCGCCCGGGCCGACGAGATACACCGGCGCTACCTCGACGGGACGATCCGGTTCGTCCGCGCGCTCGTCGAGGAGGACCGGGCCGTCCGGCTGCTCACCGGTGACGAGTGCGACACGTCGGTGGTCGCCGCGATCCTCGACGCGGTGGACTCGCCGCTGGTCACCGCCGCCGAGCCGTCCTCACTGGCCGACCTGATGAAGGAGATGGCGGCTGCCGACACCGTGGTGGCGGTTCGCTACCACAACCTGATCTGCGCGCTGAAGACCGGTACGCCGGTGCTCGCCCTCAGCTACGCGGCGAAGAGCGACGCGCTCATGGCGGAGATGGGCCTCGGCGCGTACTGCCACCCGGCGCGCGAGGTCGACGCCGACCGGCTGCTCGAACAGTTCCGTGCGCTGGAGAAGCGTTCGGCCGAGCTGCGGCGGACCCTCACCGAGCGGAACCTGGCCGCCGCCCTGCGACTCCAGCACCAGTTCCACTCCCTGACCGCGGCCCTGTTCCCCGCGGCCGGCCACACCCACACCTCGCGGAAGGCCCCATGAAGGCGACCCAAGTCCCGGAGATCACCGGCGCGTACCTCTTCGAACCGACGCCGTACGCCGACGAACGCGGCTTCTTCTGCCGCACCTTCGACGCCGACGTGGTCCGCTCGGTGGGACTCGACCCGGACTCCTTCGTCCAGGACAGCCTGTCCCGCTCGGTCCGGGGCGTGCTGCGCGGCCTGCACCTGCGCTCCGGCGCCGGCGAGGCCAAGCTGGTGCGGTGCTCGTACGGGAGGATCTTCGACGTCGTCGTGGACCTGCGGCCGGACTCGCCGACGTACCGCAACCGGGCCACCTTCGAGCTGTCCGGCCAGACGCAGGTGACCCTCTACATCCCGGCGGGGTGCGCGCACGGCTTCCAGGCGCTGACCGACACCGCCGACACCTCGTACCGGATCGACCGCCCGCACGATCCGGCCGAGGACGTGACGATCGCCTTCGACGACCCGGAGCTCGCCATTGCCTGGCCGCTGCCGGTCACATCGATGTCCCAGCGGGACCGGGAGGCGCCGAGCCTCGCCGAGGTCCTCAAGCACCTGGAAGGTTGAGGTCGTCGTGTACACCGAAGACACCGGAGAGTTCCTCCTGCCCCGGTCGCAGATGGCGAACGAGCGGCTGCACGCCATGATCCCCGGGGGCGCGCACACCTACGCCAAGGGCGACGACCAGTACCCCGAGAACCTGGCCCCGGTCATCAGTCACGGCCACGGTGCCCACGTGTGGGACGTCGACGGCAACCGCTACGTCGAGTACGGCTCCGGCCTGCGGTCGGTCAGCCTCGGCCACGCCCACCCACGCGTGATCGAGGCGGTGCGCCGGGAACTCGACCGCGGCAGCAACTTCGTGCGGCCGTCCATCGTGGAGGTCGAAGCCGCGGAACGCTTCCTGGCCACGGTGCCGACCGCCGAGATGGTGAAGTTCGCCAAGAACGGCTCGGACGCCACCACCGCCGCGGTGCGCCTCGCCCGCGCCGCCACCGGGCGCCCGCGGGTGGCCCTCTGCGCCGACCATCCGTTCTTCTCCGTCGACGACTGGTTCATCGGCACCACGCCGATGTCCGCCGGTGTCCCGGCGGCGTCCAACGAGCTCACCGTGGCGTTCCCTTACGGGGACCTGGCCGCCACGGAGGAGCTGCTCACCCGGTACCGGGACGAGGTCGCCTGTCTGATCCTCGAACCCGCCACCCACACCGAGCCGCCGCCGGGGTACCTCGCCGGCCTGCGCGAGCTGGCCGACCGGCACGGCTGCGTACTGATCTTCGATGAGATGATCACCGGCTTCCGCTGGTCCGAGGCGGGCGCCCAGGGCCTGTACGGCGTCGTCCCCGACCTCTCCACGTTCGGCAAGGCGCTGGGCAACGGATTCGCCGTCTCCGCGCTGGCCGGGCGCCGCGATCTGATGGAGCGGGGCGGGCTGCGGCACTCCGGCGACCGGGTGTTCCTGCTGTCCACCACGCACGGTGCGGAGACGCACTCCCTGGCAGCCGCGATGGCCGTGCTCACCACCTACGTCGAAGAGGGCGTCACCGCGCGGCTGCACACCCTGGGCGAGCGGTTGGCCGCCGGTGTCCGCGACGCCGCGGCCGCCATGGGCGTCGGCGACCACATCGTCGTCCGGGGCCGGCCCAGCAACCTGGTCTTCGCCACCCTCGACGAGAAGCTGCAGCCCTCGCAGGAGTACCGCACCCTGTTCCTGCACCGGCTCCTCGCCGGCGGGGTGCTGGCCCCGTCGTTCGTGGTGAGCAGCGCGCTCAGCGACGCCGACATCGATCACACCGTCGACGTGGTGGCCCGGGCATGCGCGGTGTACAGGAAGGCACTGGACGCCGCCGACCCCACCCCCTGGCTTACCGGACGACCGGTGAAACCCGTGTTCCGCCGCCTGGCGTGACGGAGCGTCAGCGACGCTCCAGCCGACCGGCGTCGGCCATCTCACCGGCCGCCCCGTCGGCCGTCCCGTCGCCCAGCCGGTCGGCCATCCGGTCGACCAGCCAGGCGGTCGCCGGTACCACGGCCAGCGCGGTGCACCCACCGCCGAGGGCGTCGGTCGGGTAGTGCGCGCCCAGGGTGACCTGCGCCCAGCCCATGGCAGCGCCGGCGACCAGCGCCGCGGCGAGCACGAGTGACGTGCCGCCTGCCCTGCGGAGGCCGAGCCGGTCGGCGGCGAGCAGCGCCACCGCGAGGGCGAGCGCGGTGGCGAAGGCGGTGTGCCCGCTCGGGTAGGACAGGTTCGCGCCGTGGATGGTGCGACCCACCACGGACTTGAGCAGCGTCGTCGTCCCCACGGTCAGGCCGGCGCCCGCGACGACGAGCACCGCCGCGCGAGGACGCCGAAGTAGCAGGCAGCCCGTCACGGTGGCCACGAGCAGCATCACCGCTCCCCCGGGCTCCCCCAAGAAGTCCGTGGCCAGAGCGACGTTCCGCCACGGCGCCCGCACACCGTCCACTGCCGCCATGATCCGCGCGTCCACCGTGCTGGGCTCGCTGTCGCCCGCATACAGGACCCCGAGCGCAAGGACCATCAGCGCGGCGAGGGCCGCGATCGGCCCGAGCCACCCACGCAGCGACGGAGGCAGCACCGCGGGCCCCGGCCGGCGGTTCACCCGCCCACCGGGTGGTCCGGACCCGCGCCGCGGGCCCCTACGTGGTGACGGTCGATCCGGGCGCCCCGCACGTCGTCACGGACCGTCCGGCGGATGCGACGCACCTCGCTGCCGGCCGCCGACCCGGCCGGGATCGTCAGTCGCACGGGTTGCGCACGGCTCGACCGGGCACGATGACCAGCACGTCGAGCACGAACGGAGCCGGGCCGGCGTCCTGGCCCGCTCCGGCCTGCGGCTCCTGCCGGCGCCAACTCCCCACCAACGACCCCCCGTCGTATCCGGCGTGGCCCTCGCGGGAGCCATCAGCCCGTGCGGCCCACCCTAACCAACAACACGGTCGCGGCAAACCGCCGTCGGGGCGGCCGCGGGTCAACACTCGGCGAAGACCAGGGTGTTGTCACCCTCCTGCCGGCCTCGACGTGGGCCGGGGCACGTCGTCCGCTCAGACGGCCTCTCGCACCGGTTCCAGGATGGCCACGCACTCCACGTGGTGCGTCATCGGGAAGAGGTCGAACGCACGCATACGCCGCGGGGCGTACCCGGCCGCGGCGAAGTAGCCGAGGTCGCGGGCGAGGGCGGCGGGGTCGCAGGCGACGTAGGCGATGCGGCGGGGGCCGAGGGAGGCGACGTGCTCCACGGTGGCGCGGCCGGCGCCGGTGCGGGGCGGGTCGAGGACGACGAGGTCGGCCTCGGTGATCCCGGTGCGCGGCAGTACGGACTCGACCTTGCCCTGCTCGATGCGGACGCGGTCGAAGTCGGCCAGGTTGTGCCGGGCGTCCTCCACGGCGCGCTTGCCGGACTCGATGCCGAGCACCGCGCCGGTCTCGCCGACCCGCTCGGCGAGGGCGCCCGCGAACAGGCCCACGCCGCAGTAGAGGTCCAGTGCGGTCTCGCCCTTGCGCGGCATGAGGCCCTGCATGACGGCCTCGACCAGGAGCCCGGGGGCCTGCGGGTGGACCTGCCAGAAGCCGCCGGAGCCGACGCGCCAGGTGCGGTCGATCGCGCGCTCACGCACGAAGCCGCGGCCGTGCACGCGGTGGACGCCGTCCTGCTCGTCGACGCGCAGGACGGAGACGGGACGGTCCAGCTCGACCAGGGGCAGCCGGCCGCCGGGGCGGGGGGTGAGGATCACCTGGCGGTCGGAGGAGCCGGTGGCGGCGATGGCCTCGACCGAGGCGATGCCGGACCAGTCGCGGGACTCCACGCCCAGCTCGGAGACGCCGGGAGCGGCGATCAGGCAGCGGTCGATGCGCTCGACCTCGTGCGAGCGGTGGCGGCGCAGCCCCGCGTGGCCCTCGGTGTCGACCGCGTACTGGACGCGGGTGCGCCAGGCCGGGACCTCACCCTTGGCGACCTTGTCGCCCGGGGCGGGCTCCACGGTGCCGTCCCAGCCGGCCTCCTCGGGGGTGAGGTGGGCGAGCCGCTGCAGCTGCTCGGTGATCACCTGCACCTTGAGCCGCCGCTGCGCGCCGGGGGCGGCGTGCTGCCAGTCGCAGCCGCCGCACTTGCCGGGGCCGGAGAACGGGCAGGGCGCCTCCACGCGGTCCGGGGAGGCCTCCAGGACCTCCACGGCGTCGGCGCGCAGGAAGCGCGAGTCCGGGCCGCCCTCGGTGATCTCGGCGATGACCCGCTCGCCGGGGAGCGTGTGCCGGACGAAGATCACCTGCGGCCGGTCGTGGCCCGGCAGGACCGTCCTCGCGATGCAGTGGCCGCCGTGCGCCACCGGGCCGACCTCGACCTCGTAGCGCTCGCCGACGAGGGCGTCGGCCTCAGGGGCCTTCGTACGGTGCTGCATGACGGAACAGGCTCCTGGGGGCAGGGGGCGGGGAAGGACGGCAGCTCACCAGTCTACGGCCCGCCGCCGCCCCGGGTTCACGCCCGCCCGCTGGGCTCCCGGCGCCGCTTGGACGGCCCCGCCTCGCCGCGGCGCACGGAGCCCGGCGCGTTCCACTCGGCGCCCTTGCGGGCCCGCTGCTTGGCGCGCTCGGAGGACTCCAGCTGCCAGGGCACGGAGGTCACCATGACGCCGGGGGTGAACAGCAGCCGGCCCTTGAGCCGCAGCGCGCTCTGGTTGTGCAGCAGGTGCTCGTACCAGTGGCCGACCACGTACTCCGGGATGAAGATCGACACGACGTCGCGCGGGCTGCTGCGGCGCAGGCTCTTGACGTAGTCGATGATCGGCCGGGTGATCTCGCGGTACGGCGAGTCCAGCACCTTCAGCGGCACCTCGATGCCGCGGCGGTGCCACTCGGCCTGCAGCGCCTTGGTGTCGGCCGGGTCCACGTTGATGCTGAGCGCCTCCAGGGTGTCCGACCGGAAGAGCTTGGCGTACGACAGGGCCCGAAGGGTCGGCTTGTGCACCTTGGAGACCAGGACGATGGAGTGCACGCGGGAGGGCTTGACCTCCTCCTCGCTGCGCTCCTCTGCGGCCGCGAGTTCGCTGGAGACCCGGTCGTAGTGGCGCCGGATGGCCGTCATCATGCCGTAGAAGAGGACCATGCCCAGGACGGCGACCCAGGCGCCGTGCGTGAACTTGGTCAGCAGCACGACGACGAGGACGAGCCCGGTGAAGAAGGCGCCGAAGGTGTTGATCGCCCGGGAGCGGACCATGTGGCGGCGCACGGCGGGGTCGGTCTCGGTCGCCAGGTGCCGGTTCCAGTGCCGGACCATGCCGATCTGGCTGAGCGTGAAGGAGACGAAGACGCCGACGATGTACAGCTGGATCAGCCGCGTCGAGTCGGCCCCGTAGATGTAGACCAGCACGCACGCGAAGGCGGCGAGCAGCACGATGCCGTTGCTGAAGGCGAGCCGGTCGCCGCGGGTGTGCAGCTGGCGCGGCAGGTAGCGGTCCTGGGCGAGGATCGAGCCGAGCACGGGGAAGCCGTTGTACGCGGTGTTGGCGGCCAGGAACAGCACCAGCGCCGTGGCCCCGGCCAGGAAGATGAAGGGGATCGACCCGTCGCCGAAGACGGCGGAGGCGACCTGGGCGATCACCGGGTCCTGGGTGTAGCCGGGGCCGACCGGCTTGCCGTTCACCAGCAGGTCGGCGGCCGGGTTCTCGGCCATGCGCACGTTGGTGTTGAGGGCGAGCGCGATGATGCCGCAGAACATGGTCACGGCGAGGACGCCCATCAGCGCCAGGGTCGTCGCGGCGTTCTTGGACTTCGGCTTGCGGAAGGCGGGCACGCCGTTGCTGATCGCCTCGACGCCGGTGAGCGCGGCACAGCCGGAGGAGAAGGCGCGCAGCAGGAGGAAGACGAGCGCGAAGCTCGCGAGTCCGGTGTGCTCGGCTTTGATCGTGTAGCCGGCGGTCGGCGCGTGCATCTCGTCGCCGCTCGCGATCCGGAAGATCCCCCAGGCCAGCATGCAGAAGACGCCGAAGACGAAGGCGTAGGTGGGGATGGCGAAGATCGTGCCCGATTCACGCACGCCGCGCAGGTTCATCAGCATGAGCAGGACGATCATGCCGATGGCGCCCAGCACCTTGTGCTCGACGAAGAACGGCACGGCGGAGCCGAGGTTCTCCACGCCGGAGGCGACCGACACGGCCACGGTGAGGACGTAGTCGACCAGCAGCGCGCTGGCCACGGTGAGCCCGGCGCGCGGGCCGAGGTTGGTCGTCGCGACCTCGTAGTCGCCACCGCCGGAGGGGTAGGCGTGCACGTTCTGCCGGTACGAGGCGACGACGGTGAACATCAGCACGACGACCGCGACCGCGATCCAGGGGCTGAAGTGGTAGGCCGACACTCCGGCGATCGACAGGACCAGGAGCACCTCTCCGGGCGCGTACGCCACGGAGGACAGCGGGTCGGAGGCGAAGACGGGGAGCGCGAGCCTCTTCGGGAGGAGCGTCTCTCCGAGCCTGTCGCTGCGGAGCGCCCGCCCGATCAGGATCCGTTTCGGAAGGTCGGTCAGTTTGGACACCCCGCGATGTTAGAGGATCGTCAAGATTTCCGATCCCCCGCCCACCTATCAAGGGCTTACGTGCGTGTGTAGCTTTGGGCGCGGTCTGAGACCCTGAGGGGGATCGGCCGGAATTGTTGACAGCCGGAAGGACGGTCGTGCACGTCGTGATTATGGGGTGTGGGCGAGTGGGTTCCACTCTCGCGCACTCCCTTGAGCAGCAAGGTCATACAGTGGCCGTGATCGACCAGGACCCGACGGCGTTCCGCCGCCTGGGCTCCGGGTTCAGCGGACGCCGCGTGACCGGGGTCGGATTCGACCAGGACACGCTGCGCGAGGCCGGCATCGAGGAGGCGGGCGCCTTCGCGGCCGTCAGCAGCGGTGACAATTCCAACATCATCGCAGCCCGGGTGGCCCGGGAGATGTTCGGGATCGAGAACGTCGCCGCCCGGATCTACGACCCCCGGCGGGCGGAGGTGTACCAGCGCCTGGGCATCCCCACCGTCGCCACCGTCCGCTGGACGGCCGACCAGATGCTGCGCCGGCTGTTGCCGTCCGGCGCGGAGCCGCTGTGGCGCGACCCGAGCGGGGGTGTGCAGCTCGCCGAGGTGCACACGGACACCGCCTGGGTGGGCCACAAGATCAGCAGGCTCCAGGAGGAGACCGGAGTGCGCGTGGCGTTCCTCACCCGGCTGGGCGAGGCGATGCTCCCCACGTCGGAGACGGTCCTGCAGGAAGGCGACCTGGTGCATGTGATGATGCGCACGGGCGAGGTCGAACAGGTCGAGGCGGCGTTCGCCAAGGGGCCCGAGGAGGCGCACCGATGAGGGTCGCCATTGCCGGGGCCGGGGCCGTGGGCCGCTCGATCGCGGGTGAGCTGCTGGAGAACGGCCACGAGGTCCTGCTGATCGACAAGAACCCGACCTCGATCTCGGTGGAGCGGGTGCCCCAGGCCGAGTGGCTGCTGGCCGACGCCTGCGAGATCACGTCGCTGGACGAGGCCGCGCTGCAGCGTTGCAACGTGGTGATCGCCGCCACGGGCGACGACAAGGTCAATCTGGTCGTCTCGCTGCTCGCCAAGACCGAGTACGGCGTCCCGCGGGTCGTCGCGCGGGTGAACAACCCCAAGAACGAGTGGCTGTTCAACGAGGCCTGGGGCGTGGACGTGGCCGTCTCCACCCCGCGCCTGATGTCGGCGCTGGTGGAGGAGGCGGTGAGCGTCGGCGACCTCGTCCGGCTGATGCGCTTCAGCCAGGGCGACGCGAACCTGGTCGAGCTGACCCTCCCGGAGGAGGCCGCCCTGGTGGGCACCCGGGTCGGGGAGGTCGCCTGGCCGGAGGACACCTCGCTGGTCACGATCATCCGCGGCCACCGCGTGCTCACCCCGTCCAAGGACGACGCGCTCGAGGCGGGCGACGAGCTGCTGTTCGTCGCGGCCCCGCACCGCGAGGAGCAGCTGGAGGACCTGCTCTCGGTGCGCAGCGCCGAGGCCGGTGCGTAGGGCGTAGGACGTCCGGGCCGTACGACGAGGGGCGGCCGGAACCCGTGGGTTCCGGCCGCCCCTCGTGCGTTCGCCGTCGGCGCGGGGCGCCGGCTCAGCGGTTGGCGGCCTCCTCGGCGGCGCGCTCGGCCTTCTCGGCCCGCTCGGCCTCCTCCATCTCCGCGATCACGTCGATCGGCGGCGGCGCCTTGGCCAGGAAGATCCAGGTCAGGTAGACGCAGAGCAGGAACGGCGGGATGCCGAGGGCGACCTTGACCCAGCCGAGCTGGGTGGCGTTCCCCCAGAAGTAGAGCGGGAAGAGGATCGCCGACTTGACGAGCAGGATGACGCCCCAGGCCCAGGTGGCCTTGGTGTACGCGACGAGCCGGCCCGGGTTCCGCGTCCGCCAGGACAGGTTCTCCTTGAGGATCGGGCCGAGCAGCAGTCCGATCAGCGGGTACTTCACCAGCGCGGAGACCACGTAGGCGACCGCGAGCCCGAGGGTGTAGAGCATGCCGGGCAGGTAGAAGTTCTTCGCGTCGCCGGACATCATCGCGAACACCGCACCGAAGGCGACGCCGAAGACGCCGCTGAAGGCGTGCTTGAGGGTCTGCCGGCGCACCAGGCGGGCCAGTGCCAGCACCAGCGACAGGCCCAGGGCGGCGATGGCCGCGACGTGGATGTCCCGGTTGATCGTGTAGATCAGGACGAAGACGAGGCCGGGCACCGTCGTGTCGATCATGCCCCAGACGCCGCCGAAGGCCTCCAGGAGCGCATGGTCGGCGGCCGCCTTCGAGGCGGCCGCGTCCTGCTCCGGCCCGTGCTCGGTCGTGGGCTGTGCCCCGGTCCGCTTGTCGATCGACGCCACCGGCTACTCCTGTCCGACCGGACGCAACTCGTACTTGGGATTGAACAGCACCGGACGGCCGCGGTTCATGGAGATCCGCCCCGACGCGATGATCCTGCGGCCCGGCTCGATGCCGACGATGCTGCGCCGGCCCAGCCACACCACGTCCAGCGGTGCGGAACCGTCGAACAGCTCGGCCTCCAGGGCGGGCACGCCGGCCCGCGGCCGCAGGGTGACAGCGCGTAGTGTACCGGTCACGGTCACTATGTCGCGATCGGAGCAGTCGCAGATCCGGGTGCACCCGACGTCCGCGGTGTCCTGCCGCAGCTCGTCGGAGTGCAGCTCCTCCTGGGAGCTGGACAGTCGGTCGAGCATCCTGCGGAAGCGGCCGGCAGGCCGGTCCGAACGGGTGGTACCACTCATACCTGGAAGGGTACCGGGCCCGGGTGAACGGATCACCGATCACTTCTCGAAGCGGTAGCCCATGCCCGGCTCGGTGATGAAGTGCCGCGGGTGCGCGGGGTCGGCCTCCAGCTTGCGCCGCAACTGCGCCATGTAGACCCGCAGGTAGTTGCTCTCGGTGCCGTAGGACGGGCCCCAGACCTCCTGGAGCAGCTGTTTCTGGCTGACCAGACGGCCGGTGTTGCGGACCAGGACCTCCAGCAGGTGCCACTCGGTGGGCGTGAGCCGGACGTCGGCGCCGTCGCGGTTGACCTTCTTGGCGGCGAGGTCGACGGTGAAGGACTCGGTCTCCACGGTCGCGGCGCCGTCCTCGGGGCCACCGGGCGTGGCGCGGCGGACGGCGGCGCGCAGCCGGGCCAGCAGCTCGTCCATGCCGAAGGGCTTGGTGACGTAGTCGTCGGCGCCCGCGTCGAGGGCCTCGACCTTCTCGTCGGAGGCCTGGCGGGCGGAGAGCACGATGATCGGCACCCGGGTCCAGCCGCGCAGTCCGCGGATCACCTCGACACCGTCCATGTCGGGCAGGCCGAGGTCGAGCACGATGACGTCGGGGTGGCGGGCGGCGGCGAGCTGCAGCGCGGTCGCGCCGTCGTGGGCGGCGTCGACCTCGTACTTGCGGGCCCGCAGGTTGATCACGAGAGCGCGCACGATCTGCGGCTCGTCGTCGACCACGAGCACCCGGTTCATGGAGCCTGCCTTTCCTTCTCGGTGAGGGGGGTGGAGCGGGGGTGCGGTGCGGGCACGGTC